>JAVKLK010000012.1:0-7903 GCA_031539165.1 Patescibacteria group bacterium
ATTTGAGCGAGCGTATTGGTGAATACTTTTTTATTAGCCATGGATATCTTTTACCAATTCTGAATTTCTTTGCGCGCTCCATTCGTCTGTATAACAAAGAGCTTGTTTCATCGAGAGGCGAGTTCTGCAGTATCAGAAAGTCCGTTTTTGAGCACAATTGGAGTCCCCGGCTTGCTTATATCAAGCAGTATGTCCCCTGAAACTTTGGAAAGATTGAGGGTTTCTTTTTTGGAAACGCTTGACGCCTTGATGAGAGCACTGAGTTTGGAGTTGGCGTAGTCAATATCATCGTAGAGTGGTATGCTTTCGAGAGCAATTGGCTCCGAGTACGTCGATGCAAGCAAGAGAGAGGATTTCGTTCGAAATACGAGAAGAGTGGGAGAAATGCGTTTGACGGCGAGGGGGAATTCCTTTTCTGTCCAGTTGAGAACGAGAGGGAGGCGTTTCGATACCTCAAAACAAGTGAGAGTATTTCCGGGTTCAAACACGAGGAAAAATCCCGCATCCAAAGAACCAGTCGAGTAGCCGAGTGCTGTATTGGAAGTGAAGAGTGGAGTTTTCCCCTGCATGAGCCGGAGAGGATTGAGAGAAATGCTCAGTGGCAGGGATTCATCTTTGGTCTCCTCCTCTTTTTCTGGCAAAAGGGCTACATCGTATTCCCACTGAAGAGAGAGCGACTGAGTATCACCTCTTCGGAGTGTGAATGATGCGGTAATCGGCTGTTTCCCTTCTGAAGTCGCTTTGTATTGATACGTTCCAGCAGGAATATCACGAAATATACAGGAGGATGTTCCACAGGTTTGCTCTGAAACAGTGACGGCCCCCTTTTGGATTGAAACCTGCATTGGAGCATCTTCCGTGTTTGAGAAGGTTATGGTTCCGATATTGAGGAAGAATATCGAATATACTCACCATCCAAGAAGGGGGAGGGTGATGAGAAGCACGAGAAGTGCTATCATACGGTTCGAAAGCTTTGCGTAGATGCGAACAAATGGATTCACGGGAGAGAGATTCAGAATATGCGCCTTTTCAGTTTTGGCTTTTGACATACAATATCGACCTTATCCGAAATTGAAACCCCAAAACGCCATGTCGTTGGAACGATACATAGAAATGATTCAATCGAAACAGAGTCCTCTTCCGCTTGTTTTGTCGCGTCGGGATATTGAGCGACTCGTTCGAGCGATTTTTGGACAGGACCTGCTGTATGAGACTTTGACGGAATTTGCCCATGCAGATTTTTTGTTTATTCAGCCAGAAAAGGATGGGCTCTCTGTGGAAGAGGCCAGAAGAATGATTGCGGCGGTGAGCTTTGCGAGTACAGAGTCGGTGCGCATTGTAGTCATCGACCGATTTGATCAGGCTACGGGAGAGGCAGCGAATGCTCTTTTGAAGATTCTTGAAGATGGTATTCCGGGGGTGTTTTTTGCTCTTCAGGCGGATTCATTTGCTGGACTCTTAGAGACCATTGTTTCTCGGGTGGTGTTGGTATCATGCGATGCATCTCAGATAGGAGGAAACAATGCCGATACGGCAATGGTTCGTGGAATTCTCGCAAGAGACTCAGAAGCATGCAAATCCTACATGATGCGAAGATTTGCTACGAGAGATGAGGCGCTTACTTTTTTGGTTTCGGCGAAAGAAGTTTGTATATTCCGAAATCGTCCTGATGTGCTTCATGAGATAGCGGAAGTATATGGATTAGTACTCGGTACCAATGCTCAACCGAAGTACTTACTGGACCGTGTATTTATGCGGATGCTTGAATAACGAAAGGGAGGGGGCGATTTTGTAGAATTTTTGTTTGATTTCAGTTTTTTTTTCGCTATAGTTCGCCTCGCTTTTGTGAACTGAAGTGGCTCACAAGCTTAAAAATATCTTGGACTAGTAGCTCAGCTGGTTAGAGCGGAAGACTCTTAATCTTTAGGTCGTGGGTTCGAGTCCCACCTGGTCCACCATTTTCGCATCAGAAAGCCCCCGTAAGGGGGTTTTATTGTGCGAAAATGGTTGAAGTGACTTCTGGAGGTGGGACGAGAACGTGAGGTATTTCGGAGCGGAGTATTGTTGGCTGGATGTATGAGAGAAAGCTAGGGCGACGCGAAGAAATAGAAAGCTCCTTGAATGGAGCTTTCGACCGAGCGCGGCCTGACGAGCAAAGCGAGGAGGGGAGTCCCACCTGGTCCACCATGAGACAACTTCAATCAAATTTTTTCTCGGATAGTTCGAGAAAGGAGAAATTACGATAGATATATCTATTTCGATTTCTTCTACTCCCGAGACTAAACAAGCCATGGGCTTATTTTTCATAAGAAGCATATTCTATGCTCATTTTTTACATATAATATACACTTTGTACATATAAAACTTTTGACTTGTGTCTAATTTCGGCTATTTTGTCCGAAATATTACCCAGTAATAAAAAGGCAATGAGCCCACAAGAAATGCTTGCCAGAGCAAGACTCCGGTTTTCCCAAGGAGAAATTGCAACGATACTATGAAGGGACTCGCGCACAATTCGTAGGTGGGAAAAGGGTGAGGTTTGCCCACCTACATTGATTATTCCAGCTCTTCGGGAGGCTCTTTCTTGAAAAGGTGGAGGCAGTGGTGAGCAGGATTTCACTTTCATTGATCTGTTCGCTGGGATAGGTTGAATCCGTCTTGGTTTCGAGGAGGCAGGAGGAAAATGCGTCTTCACAAGCGAATGGAGTCCATGGTCTGCAAAAACGTATATCGAAAACTTTTGAGAGAATCATAAGGTCGAGGGAGACATTACACAAATCGACGCAAAGGATATTCCCGATCACGACGTACTTCTTGCAGGGTTCCCCTGTCAGCCGTTTTCGATTGCCGGAGTAAGCAAAAAAAACTCTCTCGGTCGTCCGCATGGTTTCGAGTGTACTACGCAGGGGACTTTGTTTTTCGATGTGGCTCGGATCATTGCAGAAAAGAAGCCTGCGGCTTTTCTTTTGGAGAATGTAAAAAATCTCGTTTCCCATGACAAAGGGAATACATTTCGTGTGATTCTGCAAACACTGAAAGAGGAGCTTGGATATGATGTTCATTGGAAAGTAGTTGATGGAAGGTCGTGGGTTCCGCAACATCGGGAAAGAATATTGATTGTCGGATTCCGGGAAAAAACGAATTTCTCTTGGGACACATTCAACGTGCCTCTATCTTCTCCGAAAATGGATTTCGTGCTCCATCCTGAAAATGGCACTGAAACGGTAATTGAGCATGATGATTCCAAGTATGTCTCAGGGATCAAAGGAAAGGTTCAGTCGAAGTTCACACTCTCGGACAAGCTTTGGGCATATCTCCAAGGCTATGCAGCAAAACACAAGGCCAAAGGGAATGGTTTCGGGTTTGGTCTCGTTACGCCTGAAGACACGAGCAGAACCCTTTCCGCTCGTTATTACAAGGATGGCTCGGAAATATTAGTCTCTCGCTGAAAGAATAAGAATCCCCGAAGGCTTACTCCCCGGGAGTGCGCCCGCCTGATGGGATTCCCTGATACGTTCAAGATTCCTGTATCTGATACGCAGGCCTATCGACAATTCGGAAACTCCGTGGTCGTTCCAGTTATGAGAGAGGTGGCACGAGCCATGAAGCCTTTTATACTGGATGTGAAAAATCGTCAAACCTCTATCCAATCGAGTTTTAATGTAGAAGTACAAGCTTCATTATCTGAATTAACTCTTGTCTAATATGGAAAACTGATACCTTTCTCAGTACTTCGAGGGCGTGGCTGTAAAGAAGCTCAGTCTTGTCGAGGCAAACCCAGCCATTTCCCACCAACATGAATTAAATGGGGTAAAAGAATTGAAACAGATTCTTTGAGAAGTGGGAGACCAAAAGAGATCTTTCGATGCACATTTCCTATACCTCAACGATTTTGACGAGGAGGCCGTTTCCGATGAATGAAAGGTCACTTGGTACGATGCTCGTGCGAAAAGCACGGAACGGACGGGAAGATCGGAATACCGATTGTATTTTCCCACGACCAGTGTTTCACAATGTGCTGATGAGGGCGATCTACTTATCATAGGGAAGTTACCAAACGGAAAACTTTTGGTAATCATTGCGGAAAAAGAATCGACCATTGCAAGTCAGTTGCAATGGCTATTTTGAATATCTAACGACTCCCATCCAGGGTTTTCCGTTCGCAGTGAAATTGAAACAGGACAAGTTCGTATAGAGTTCGCATCTAGAACGATACTGGAGACGATAGGTTTTGAAGTAGAGACAAAGGATGAAACATTTTTGGATGATATTTTTAGTCGTTTCTGAAAAGAGAACTTCCCGAGTACTCGGGATTTCTCCAACTATGCCCGATCTACCCTTCCAAATATTACAGCACTAGACGATCCAGACACGGTTCTTATGGCTTGGGTTGAGCGTGAAGAAGTATTATTTAGGACATTGGAACGCTATCTGTTGGCCGACAGGCTCGCAAAGGGGTTTATGGGCGATAGTGGAATGGCTGATGTTGATTGATTTATAGGATTTTCACTACATGTTCAGAACAGGCGGAAGAGTCGCGCGGGCGCAAGTCTAGAAAACCACTTGGAATATTTGTTCAAAGGTCGTTCAATCAGGCATTCAAGAACCGAGATAACGGAAAACCGCTCAAAACCGGATTTTCTATTTCCGGGAATTGAAGAATACAGAGACTTGTCTTTCTCTACCAACAGGCTGACAATGCTTTGAGCAAAGACCTCATGTAAAGACCGATGGAGACAGGTTCTCCCAGAGGCTAAAAGGATTCAGGAAAAACACCTGATAACCTTACAGACAGCAATAAGTGAATCTCAAACTAAGGAAATGCAGAGCGAGAACTTGCAACTTGTTTTGCCGAAGAAATTACATGAGACTTACACTCCAAGCCAACAATCATGGCTGATGGACTTGAATGGATTTATGGAGCTTGTTAAATCAAGAGACACAAATTAGTCCGACTAATAAGAACCTCTTATTGAAGTATAGCAAAAAGCTATATACTAGCTGTAAAAATACTTCTTGAGTCCAAACCCTACATGAACACTTCCATTCTCATCCGTACTGATAAAGCTCTAAAAGATCGCTTTGAGGCTCAGGCAAAGCGGCAAGGTCTTTCTATGACTTTTCTTCTCAAGAGTTTTATGGAAACCTATTCTCAAAAACCGGAAATCATACAGGTTGGTCTTGATGAAGCAATGCTCGATGCATATTGGACATCCACAGAGACGAGTAAATCTCTAGAAAAACTTTCTAAAACTCTTGCATCAAAATGATTTTAGTCGTTCGCTCATTCGCAAAAGAGCTGACTTCCTTTCCAAACAGTGTCAAATCCGAGCTCATAACTCTTATCTCAAAACACGTGAGATGACTTTCGAAGAACTTTATCCTTCTAAAGGAAGATGGCAGCTTGCTCGTATACAAGGGATATCTGAATGGAAAAAGAGTGAGAGTTGTGGTTGCAAAAACGAAAAAGGGCACATATGTTCCATTGGAAATTTTTAAAAAAGAGTCGAGAAATGGTTATAATATTCGTGAAGATTATCTTACCTCAGGTCCGATTGAAAGAATGGAACGTGAAGTGGAGAACTGACTATACGAAGTATGGGATTTTGAATCATAATTTTTAATTTTTCTTCTCTACGAAAGTGGGAATTCCTCACAGATTTTCTCCTGCTCAATAGTGCACTTTTATGAAAAAATACGCTCTCGCTCTCTGAGGTGGCGCCGCACGAGGCATAGCGCACATCTGAGCTATCCGTTATTTTGAAGAACGGCATATCGAAATCACGGAAATCGCTGGAACCAGTATGGGGGCCTGGATTGGTGCTTGTTTGGCAATCGGAATGGATTCCTGAGAGATGGAAGAAATTCTCTGAAAGATCAGTTTTCTCAAACTCATTGACCTGAATCTTTTCGATGGATTGGTATCGGGAAACAAAGTGTACCGTGAGCTAGAATCCATATTCGGAGATCGGCGTATCGAGGATACAAAAATCCCGCTCAAGATTGTTGCTACGAATATGAACACTGGATGCAAAGAGATATTTACTACCGGTAAAATATCTGATGCGGTTCGTGCGAGCATTAGTCTACCTGGGGTATTTTCGCCGTTTGAACTCAACGATCAAAGGTATCTCGATGGTTGACTTCATGCAAATCTCCCGATTGGCGAGCTTGAAACTCAGGATATCATCGGTATTTCCGTAGTTCGTAATGAGCACCGAGAAATCGAAACACACAAGAAGATTCTCGAGTTTTCTATCAAGCGAGGATTCTTTCCGTACAACTACGAAGTATTCAAAAAGACGATGACGATTATTATGACGAATAATGAGGATACTCAGATCGGACTCGCGAAAATGGAATGAAAGAATATTACCTTAATCGCCCCGAATCTGGAGAATTTTGAGTACTATGACTTTCCGAAATACAGAGAAATTATCGACATGGGGTATACTGAAACTGCAGGAATACTCGCTTCCTAATAACATGAGAATACTTGTATGAAAATAACTTCCCATTTCGTTTGAATAAAACTTAAGAGCGAATTGCTCGTGGATTTGTATGTTGCCCTTCAAAAAGAACTAGGAGCTTACCAGACAGCACTAGAGTTTCAGAATATTCTTTCAGTACACATTACTCTCTATTACTTATCCGATAAGATTTGAGATATGCGTATAAAAGAGATACGCTGAGCTTTGAACAATTTTGAATTTCCAATCATTGAAGCGAAGAATTTTGCCTATTTTTGAGACCAGTCTTCCTCATATCTTTGCTATATATCTTTAGCTGAATTTAGCAAACTAAAGGATATGAATAAGACTCTAAAAACACGCTTTCCCGAATATGCACTTATTCAAGATAATACTCACCCCTTCACTCCTCATATTACTCTTTTCAAAGTGCGAGATATGGATGCATTCGTAGAGAAAAGAGAACGATTAGAGGAGATATTGAGAGATTATCTCGCATGAATGAAGGACTCCAATTTATTTAGCTCATTTGAAATTTTCAAAGTAAATTCTGAATTTAAGCCAGAAATTCAGATTAAGATTTAGTGTATTGTGGCAGACAAAGATATCGTCTCTACTATCACTGATTCTCCTCCATATCCGCCTTTCAATATCCTCGAATTATCACAGGATTTGCATGGAGAGTTTTGGTAAAATCAGAATACGTACTATCTTCATACGTCTTTAACTCCACTTCTGGAGATATTCCTACTATTGCATTCAAGCCAAACGATCGGTCTTCCTGCCCAATTTTTGCAAAGAAGAGGGACTCTTTGAGAGCCCTTGTGTATGCTTGGAGCGTGGGTATCTGAAATATGCCCAAGGGTTCCCTCATATTGAGTGCATCCTCGCATTTCCAGAAATAGTCAGCGTAGATAAAGTTCCGTTCATAGTGAAGAGAGAGATAAATATCATAGGCATCTCATTTTGTACGAAATATTTTTCGTAGCATTTCTCGAGTCGCATTTGCGGCAATTGTAGCAGTGACGAGCTCACGGGCATTCTGGGTCGGATAGAGGTGATACAGGTGATAGGAATCGTTGATTTTGGACGAAACTTTTGCAAGGGGGAGAGCGGGTACTTCTCTCGTGTTTAAAAATTTCTGCTCTTCGTATCGCCATCCTTCTGAGTCAGAAATAACCATACTCATGCGTGAAAACACATCACAGAAGCTCGTTACTTCGGGTATCTTTGGCACGTCTTCAAATTCTTTGAGGAACTCTTCGCCAGCCCAGCTATCAAAGTCTTCCCTGCGATCTACTTCTCTTTCTTCAATTTCACGAAGAAATCGGCGTTTTTATTAGTGAGAAAAGGAGGGGATTTTTGTGTTTATTAGTTGTACAAAAGCATTAATGAAATCTTTAATTTGTAGGTGGAATGAACGTATACATTAA
>JAVKLK010000013.1:0-3954 GCA_031539165.1 Patescibacteria group bacterium
ACAATCAATTACTTCTTCCGGTGCTTCTCTGGATATGAGATTTTCAATTATCTCTGGGTCGTGATCCTGAGAGAGTTCCTCTAAGTCTTCTTTGGTAAGGAAGATGAGCAAATCTTTGTTGGAGATATATAGTCCATCACCAGGCTGAATAGTTCCTGTTGAGACATACGAGAATTCAACTTCCTTCGCTGCCATGCCATCGGCTATATTCGTTATCTGCTCGCCTTGCTGAAGATAGGCACAGTACGATCCGCACACGGAGAATGAAAGGTTTCATCCTCGAATCATTCCGATGAATGCTCTGAGTTTTGCTCGGGCAATATTTGGACCCTGAATCAAAATAAGTCGATTGAGTGACTCAAGAAGTTTGGAAAAGAATATTTCATCACTTTCTTTTTTCCCACGGTATTCGGTACAAATCTCAACTATATGAGATTCAATGAGTGCAACAATGGCGCTTTGTTCGCTGGTAATCTGGAAATACAACTCCGTAGCATCATCCAGTCTAATTTTTTTGGTTGATACACGAACAATTCATTGGCCACTATCATGGCGATAGATACGAGAGGTGAGCATAGGTGTCAGAAAAAGTCCGAAGCGAGTCGGACTTTAGAGAGTTTATATATTATTAAGCATTGAGAGGATGTTGTCCGTATCATCGTTGCTTTTGTCTTTTGCTTCCGCTTGCGAAACTTTTGCTCGAGCATCTTTGGATTGGAACTCTTGCCATTCAATGAGATGTTTTTCATTGAGGTTTCGAATTTCTTCTTGGTACCGAACTTCAAGCTCTTCGAGCTTCTTTCTTTCTGTTTCGAGAATATCGAAGAGTCTATCTATTTGGTCATCGGTCATGGAAGGCATGATGTCGAACCAGTACTGCTTCTCCGAATTATCCATGCTTTCCGTTGCAAGAATGAGCTTGATGAGCTCAGGATATTGCTGTTCAATTTCATCAATGATGGTAAAAACAAAACCATCTCGGGTTACTTGCGCCATAGGCTTGATTAACGATTACTGCGAGTATTATAGAGAGTTTTGTCTGAACGCAAATTTTGGCGGAGGATTTGCCAATAATTTTGACTAACGCATAAGTTGGTTATACTTTGGCGCGTTTCTATGAAACTTTTCATTTTAAAAATCCTCCATTCCTTGTCTCGGGCAATTATCCGAAGACACAAGCCATTCGTGGTAGCAATTACGGGAACGGTAGGTAAATCGACCACTGCACAATTCCTCTATGATGCGCTCTGCGCACTCTATGGAGCGGATCAGGTAGGAGTCTCACTTCACAACTATAACGGGGAATACGGAGTTCCGTTTACGATTATTCAAACCGCTTCTCCTCACTCGAATCCCTTTCTTTGGATTGCGGTTTTTGCGAAGGGTCTTTGGTTGGCCACATTTGCCAAGCGATATCCGAAGTACCTTGTACTCGAATACGGTATCGATCATCCTGGTGAAATGGACATGCTTACGGATATCTGTGAACCAGATGTTGGAGTAATGCAGGCTATATCCAAGAATCACGTCGAAAACTTCTCCAGCTATGATGAATATGTAGCCGAGAAACTGAAGATGATTCCTCGCTCAAAACGAGTGATATATAATGGGGATGATGCAAAAATTCGACGATACCTTTCAGAGCATCCGAGAGAGCATACTCTTTCATACGGTCGCAAGTCCGTGGAGTCGGTCGATATTCGAGCCATCAATGTTACCTCAACCCTTGAAGGACTTTTCTTTGATGTGCAGGTGGATGGAATTGATATTCCTGTAAAGGTTCCTGTAGTTGGATCACACCAGTCGTATAATATCCTCCCTGTCTTTGCACTTGCTCATTTCTTGAATCGAGATGTGCACGAGATTACTTCTATTTTTGAAGAACTTGTTCCACAAAAAGGTCGAGGCTCTATTCTCCAAGGGGTAAATGATACTACCATTATTGATGGGAGTTATAATGGAAGTCATGAGGCAATCCTTGCAGGTATTGAGTACCTTTCAGAGCTTTCATCTGACTTAGCAAAGGGGGTATTTTTTGGAGATATGCGAGAACTGGGTTCTGAATCAAAAGAGCTTCATGAGAGCGTGGCAGATCGACTCATAGAGCTTCAGCCTCAATTTGTTGTTTTGGTCGGTGAGGAAATGCGTAAATATACTCTTCCGATGCTCGAAGAGGCTCTGGGAGAACGAGTTCTTCATTTTGCAAACTCCAAAATTGCCGGTCAGCGCATTCGAGAAATTCTCTATGAGATAGAAGCTCCAAAGGTTATTTTTGTCAAAGGAAGTCAGAATACTATCTATCTTGAAGAGGGGATTAAGGAGTTTCTCTTTGATAAACGAGATGAAGATAATCTTTGTCGACAATCGCCTCGATGGATAAAGAAGAAAAACGAGTACTTTACTCTCGTAGCTCCAGTCTAAACCTCTTTTAAACCCACTTGCCTCGCTTTGGTTTTTGGATAGAATGCCTTCATGATTGTTTTTTGGCTCTACTTTGCAAGCTTTCTCACCATTCTTTTGTTTGTCTGGGGGTTTTTCCTGGTAGCGAAGATACACACCTACAAGTTCAAAGAGTACTCCCCACATATTCAGCCAGTAACAAGGGCTGTCGGGATTGCTCTCCTCATTCTTACTCTGATTGGACTCTATGTTGTGTTCTGAGAACTCAGAGGGGCAAAAACATCCAAAGTTACCGTAGAACAAGCTGCTCAAATCGAAACCTATTAGCCTATGAAAGTTGGAATTGTCGGACTTCCCAACGTTGGGAAATCAACCTTGTTTAATGCACTCACAAAGTCGTATGCTGCAGAAGCGGCAAATTTTCCATTTTGTACTATCGAACCAAATGTTGGAATCGTAAACGTTCATGATGATCGACTCGAAGCTCTTCGCGTTGCGGTACACGGGGCGAAGACTATTCCTGCGAATGTAGAATTCGTTGATATTGCTGGTTTGGTTGAAGGAGCCTCCAAGGGTGAGGGATTGGGGAATAAGTTCCTTTCTCACATACGCCAGGTTGATGCTATCTTGCAGGTGGTTCGATGATTTTCTGATACAAATGTTCATCATGTGAATGGCTCTGTGAATGCGAAGAGGGATATTGAAGTAATCAATGCGGAACTCATTATCGCTGATCTTGAAACTCTGGAACGACGCATGGGAGAGAACGATAAAAAAGCTCGAGCCGGAGACAAGGAGGCAAAAGCGCGAGCTGAAATATATCCTCGTCTCAAGACACACCTTGAAGCAGGAAATCTTGCTTGTCTGCTTGAGCGTACACCAGAAGAATCAGCATTGCTCTATGATCTTCATTTGCTGACTAATAAGCCGTTTATTTATGCGGTAAATGTAGATGAAGGTGGGGTAAATGATTCAGAAATGACCCTTCGTGAAATTACGGGAATCTCCGATGTGACTATCCCAGTGCTTCCTATTTGTGCGAAGTTGGAACTTGATATGATGGAATTTTCTCCAGAGGAACGAGAGGAGTTCTTGAAGGATTTGGGTATTGTTACCAATCCGACTGATGCGCTCATTAAGAAGTGCTACGATCTCCTCGGACTTCAGTACTATTTTACCGCTGGCGAGATAGAGGTTCGAGCTTGGACAATTCACAAAGGATGGACTGCTCCTGAGGCGGCAGGAGTTATTCATACAGACTTCCAGAAGAAATTCATTAAGGCTGATACTGTGAACTGGAAAGATTTGGTTGAATCAGGTGGATGGTCTGCAGCGAGAGAAAAAGGAAAAGTTCGAATGGAAGGGAAAGAATATGTCGTTCAGGATGGAGATGTGATGCTGTTTAAGTTTGGGGCGTAAATCTCAGGGAATATTGTTTTTATGCGAATCGTGTGCCGAAATGGCACATTTTTTGCGCCTGTAAAAAATCTGTGATAGCATCAAGGAAACCTTCATGTATGCTTGCACTTGCTCTCCACCCCCTCAATCTCAAAC
>JAVKLK010000014.1:0-39105 GCA_031539165.1 Patescibacteria group bacterium
ATAATTCATTTGACCCCCCCCCCCCCCCCCCCCGTGATACAATAGAGATATCCTAATCCTTCTCCATGTATTCACGTTTCTTTCTTTTTATGAGCATTGTGCTCGCAGGAATCCTGCTTCTCGCATCAATGACCGTTCCAAGTTTTGCTCTTCCCGGATGGCTCACAGGAGTACAAGGAACAAACTGGGGAGTCTGGAGTCCTCTCAAGAGCTCTCAAGGAGAAGTACCTGATTTCACTATTACTCAACAAGGAAATGTAGGAGTAGGAGTCCTCTTCCCCGATAAGAAACTAGAGGTGAACGGAGCTATCATGGCAGATGAAGTGTGTATCCGTGGGAAAAACGAATGTGTGAAAACATTCCAACAATCGCTCTCAAATACGCAGTACTTCAATTTTAGGAATGATAATCCTTACGGTGGACCATGAAGTGCAACAAATCTTCTCTATGATAGCAAAAACGACACGAAAAATATACTCCCCCAGTGACCTGTTTACCTGAGGGCGGATACTGCAACCCTCAATGCTGTTGGCATTGATCCCTCTTCTAATGGAAAGAAATCGAATTGGTTTGCCATCGCAAATAGCTACATGCAACCCTACGAAGGATATCCAAGGGCCATATTTGCCGATCAGTGAGACAATATGTCTATTATCGGAGATGCAACGATAAACGGTCCCGTTTCTGGGAATGTCAACGTCTACTACTGTGGTATTAAGCGACTCAGTGATGGCTATGAATACATCTCAAACAGTTGTGATGCGGCACCTGCCGGACACCAAATTCAATATACCATCACGGCAAATCCAAGCACAAATCATGGGGGAATTCTTGGAATTGAGTACCGACTTATCGGAGGATCTTATCGAGAATGTGACTCTGTAAATTGGTCTTCCATCATGCGCAATGGATCATGGGGAGACCCAGAAGTAACAAATGTACGCTCCACGTCCTATCAAAGCCCTCCCGATGCCTCATCGTATCCAAAAGATTATTGCGGTTCAGCGAATATGCACTCGCAAATCGTAGCCCGATTTGTCCTCTACGACTACAATACCGTTACGGCTGGCTCTCTAGCAAAATTTATTGCGGACAGTCCGCGGACGATAAAGCTCAAATCTATTGGAATTTCTCTTCTTCGATAATATGGAGCCCCTCTTTCCTCTCAGAAAATTCATCTCGGTATATTGGAAGAATCTGCTTGCAATAGGAATTTTTGGATTAGTATGTTTTGGCATATTGATCTCCTTTCCCCCATCAAGTCGAGAAGATTGAGAGGAATACTTGGCAGACTCGGTATCTTTTAATTTGGAAGATATGAGTCCAAAGCTCCCCTCACCCGAATTCTTCAAGACAGGAAGCAAAATAGAACATCTATGAGTCAAACTCCCTCCTCAGACTGAGAATACGATTCAAAACGTTGGAGCGAAGCTGCCTTCGCGGTAGTTGTAGAAGTATGCGAGAAGCATGGACTCTTAAATCGAAAAAGAATTCACGCTGAAGCTATAAAGAAAAAAGTTGGACAACTTCTTTCTCTCCGAGATACAAAATGACCCCTCTGAGAAACAGTGGATGCAGTACTCCTTTGGCATCGGAAGAAACGCTGGCTCCGTGCATTTCAAATGTCCTACAAAAACACGCATCTCTCTCTTGAACTTGAGCGAGCAATTGAACGTGTATTTTACAAAAATGGGAGACTCTGGGAGGAAATAAAACAGGTCATAGAAGACTACAACACTCATACTCATTCTCCGCTTCCAACAGACAAAATAAATATTGCACTCTCCCTCTTTGGAAAACGGGAACTCACTCTCAGAGAATTTACTGATGCTCTTGGAATTCGCATTCCAGAAGGAATGTCTGATGGAATGCAACAAGCAAATTCTCTCAGGCAGGTCTGGCGAAGTATTCTCGACAAGAAGTTTACCCACGAAGACATATCCACAACTCCGCGCCTCTTTTTGACAAAACAAGAGAGTACCCTCCCGAATCAGAGACAAGAAGCCCAAGAATACCTCCTTCAGGCAGTACGTATCTGTGAAACCCATTTGAACATCAATCTCTGAGGATCTAGCTGGGTAACACTCAGTAGAAATATTCAAGGACGGGAAAGTGATTTCATGAGTATCACGGACTTTTTTCGGTTTGTGAAAAAGGCAGGACGTTAAGCGGGGTTCCTTTTTATTTTTTGGACAGAGGAGAAATTCCTTTGTTCTCGAATGAAATCGAGTATAGTGCCACCATTCGAACCATCCTTTCATGAATCAGAAACTCACTCGAAAAGAATTTGCCAACCAAGCGGAAGAATATATTCGCCGCCTCAATGAAATCGCAGAAAAAAATGGTTTTTCTGTTATTACTGCATTTTATATAGAAGGTTCTGAATCAGAACCGAGCGATTGTATTATCGATTGGCGGAATATGAGTCTCGACGAAAATCTCTACGCAATTGGACGATTCACGCAAGATATCATGAATAGTTACGACGAAGATGGAGACCTGAACACAGAAGGAAGTGGAGCTCCATTCTCTGAGTATGGGCCTCGACCATTTGTACCCAAAAAAGATATCTAGCCATGCATTGTATTTCTCCGGAAATTCCCTCATCATGTGTTGTTCTCGTATATGGTCCGACCGCTTCAGGGAAGACTCGTCTTGCTATTGAAATAGCGAGAAAGATAGACGGAGAAATTATATCTGTCGATTCTCGACAGATATATCAGTGAATGAATATCGGCACGGGTAAAGTGACACTCGCGGAGATGCAAGGGATTCCTCACTGGTGACTTGATTTGCTTCGTCCTGATGAAGTATCAAATGCGGCTCAGTTCCGGGACTATACACGAGCGAAGATTGCTGATATACAAGGTCGCGGAAAGGCCCCCATTCTCTGTGGAGGGACTGGACTCTATATCGATGCAGTACTCTACGATCTGGATGTTCCCGCTTTTGTGAGCGAGGCCTCCTATCAGGCAGAGCTTGAAGTATTCCGAGTCAAACACGGAAACCTCGCACTCTGGGAACGACTTCACAAACAAGATCCAGAATATGCCAATGAAATCCATCCAAATAGCTATCCATTTGTCATGCGTGCCCTGGAAGTGAAAGAACGCACCGGAAAATCAAAGCGAGATTTTCATACAGAACGATCGCTCCATTATCCAGTACAGAGCATTACTCCCTATGCTCACGACAGGGATGCGCTCTATACTCATATAAACGAGAGAGTCGAACAAATGTTCTCACTTTGACTCTTAGAAGAAGTACAAGGATTGCTCGATTGAGGATATTCCCCTCATTGCCCCTGACTCAAAACCATAGGGTACAAAGAAGTAATTCAAACGCTTCACGGAGAAATCTCGCGAGAAGAAGCTCAAGCGCGTATTGCCCAGTGAAATCGGAACTATGCAAAACGTCAGATTACTTGGAACAAGCGGTACGAATCTCTCCCAAAGTTCGAGTTTTCGCTCTAAAAACTACACCTCAAGATACTCTCGAAATCGGTGGTATTCAGCCGTAATAATCGCCCGGTCGACGTGGGGATTGAGTGTTCCAAGCCACGCATGACTCGGGGTACCCTTCCCCTCAAAATGACAATCACTTCCAAAGGTCAGGAAGATATTTGTCTGCTTCCTAATTTTGCAATAGAGCTCCACCCACGCAGGAGGGGCAGATGCATGAATCTCCAGTGCATTGATACAGTCTCTTCGGACAAGTTCACGAATATGTCTGACAAACGACTGTGGATCGACCGATTCATAGTTCAAATGAGAATGAGCGATAGATCGAATCGTGCGAGATTCTCCCAGTACCTGCGCCACATGTTCAAGAGTTGGTTCATACTCGGGAATTTGAACCGCTCAAAATGGATGCTCCCCCTCGCTCTTGAGATGATTCACGATGAAATCCCGAAAAACACATTCCTTTTTTCCTGTAATTTTTGTATAGACTTCAAGATTGTGCTGTCTCTGAAGCTGGAGATCCTCCCTCTCAGAAAAAAGGTATTTCGCAATATGTCCGTTCCCTACATTTGCCAGATTCATCCCCTGTAACTCCCAGTATTTCGAAAAGTCCTGGTCGTCAATAGAGAATCCCTGTGAGCGGAGTTTGGCAAGTTGAAGGGCCACTTTTTGTCTTCTTCCAGCAAGAACACTATCCAACATGACATCAACGCGGTTCGAGAAATCTTTACAAAATGTTGTCATGTGAATACTTCTCTCATTTTTTCAGAGGAGAGCCTGTGGAGTCTTCACCGTATCTCGAACCGATATCTCTGTTGCTTGTACCGCATCAATACCAGCATCTTGAGCAAGCGTCACAAAATGTCTGTCTATTACATCATGATTCGTACATCCAACAAACTCAAGTCAGAGTCGGCTTGCTTCTTCAACTGCTTGCTCTGGTGTATAGAGTCAGTCAGATTGAGTGGTGTGGAAATGGCAATCAAATGCAGGGGAAGAAAGAGTGGTCATGTTCAGAAAAAAAAGAATACACGAGCACTCTAGAGATATATCAAGAATCCGTGAGGGTAATACTGGATATTTGACACAAAATATGAAATTGAGATATTTTTTCCTTTATAAAAAGGGAGATATGCATATTTTATTTGAAACAATTATGTTCTAATTTTATGAAAACTCCCGTAGATACAGCCCTGCTGACTCGACTTGGACTCCACGAACAGAGTGTGCTCATATATGTGGATCTCATGCATCATGGAGCCTCGTTTCTTCAGGCTATTGCCTCTCGAACTGGACTGGAAAGAACTATAATTTACCGTCGCCTCCCAGAACTTCTCTGAGTCGAGCTGGTAGACAAAGAGGTTTCTGGGAAACGTTTTCTCTATCGTGCCAAATCCCCCAGCAATCTCCGCTCTTTGCTCGCCTCCATGGAAGAGGGACTTCATCTCACCATCGGATCTCTTGAGAAAATATTTGAATCCCACTCTCAAGCAGATGCTCCAAAAGTACGAGTATCTCAAGGATACAAGGCAATCGCCTCGGTATATGCAGAGTGTATTAATGCTCTTCCTGTGGGGGGAACATACTATCGGTACAGTTCTCGAAAAGAGGCAAACACAAAGAAATTCGGCCTCGAGCAATACAATGTTCTCAGAGATGCCAAAAAAATTCAACGACTCGTCATCACCAACGAAGATCTCGCAAGTATATCTGCCCCAAAGCCCTGACGTGAGACTATCGGATTTCCCTCGATGTTTCCCTTTAAGCAGAATTTTCAAAAACTCATCTTCATGGATCGAGTAGCGATTATAGATATTGAAACCTACACTGTCATGATCATTGAGTCAAAAATGCTCGCAAGCTTTGAGCAGGCAATATTTGTTTGTCTCTTCCAGTATATTCGAGCAGAAAAAGAGGGGCGACTCCGCGTATAGAAAATTTGCAGTTCTGAAAAATCACGCTACATTCGCCCTATGCGAATTTCTCCGTACGTTTCGATTTTATTTCTCATTCTCATTTTGAGTGGACTCTCGACGACATTGCTTTTTTTGTATCTTGATCCCGAAAAAAACCTCCTCGTCGCGTACACTACCATGGGGACAGCTTGTGGCCTAGCGTGAGCCTCTCTCTTCAGTCTTTTATTGTACTTCTTTAAGCGTATTTACTATCGAGGACTCGTAACCCCCTGAGTTTTGCATGCATCGGTACGGCAGGGATTTTTGTTTGCTGGATGATGTATAGGGCTCGTTATTTTCCATAAACTGGGAATACTCAATCTCAAAACGGGAGGACTTCTCTTCTTTATCCTCTTTCTTTTTGAGTTGATGATTCAAAGTCTTGTTGACGACTAAGCATTCATCAATTCCGCAATACGAACCGATATACGGTTGGCATTTACCGTCTTGCTGTTCTCTGTTCCAAGATCGAGAACTGAGTCGGCCAATCCTGCATAGGCATGTCTTCTGGCCTTGAATACTCATTCAAGCGATCCGTGTTCTTCTATGCCAACTATACGAGATACCCCATCGGCGCGAGCATGACAATTTTTGCTCACTTGCTCCTCTGGGCGTTGAATGAGCAGAAATTTTGTTCCCTGTGATTTATAGTAATCTACCACTTCTGGGACCATGGTGGCACTTCCAGAAAATGCTGCCACAACCCCATTGTGCAGAAATGTTGAAACTCCATTTTGAATAGTGGATCCGGCTGAATTATGGGAAATAGCCTGTAAAATCTGAAAAAATGCAGAGCAGTAGAATGTTTTCTCAAATTCGAGAAATTTCTCACTTCCAAGAGTCTCAAGTTTGTCCGCAACAAGATCTTTGTCGGTAACACTTCCTCCTTCTCGTAATCGAATGTATCGAATCATTTCTCTATCCCCATCGGCAAAAGGAAGATGGAGAGATTGAGCGGCAAGTTCTCCGAGTTTTGTTTTCCCTACACCAGGAAGACCAAAAAGAGCAACAGATTTCATAAAAAGAGAAAGGATATTTCTTATAAATTACTTAAAATAACTATAAGTCAATACTTGAGCCCATATATTGTTCTCCTGCTGGGGTAATCTGTCTCCCTCGTGGAGTGCGCTCTATATATCCAATTTTGAGAAGATAGGGCTCCACAACATCTTCGATGGTTGATTCTTCTTCTCCAATAATAGAAGCGAGAGTTCCTAGTCCAACAGGTTTTCCCGCAAATTGACGACCGAGTGCCTCAAGAAGTTTCCTATCAAGCCCATCCAATCCAGCATCATCAATTCATAAGTCCTGAAAAATAGATTCCACCTCTTGGACATCGGCGGTATCTTTCCCTATTGTTGCGTAGTCTCGGAGTACTTTTACATATCGATTCGCTATTCTCGGAGTTCCCCGACTTTTTGCTGCAACACACGCAGCCACAGGCTGTGTGGTATTTTGTCCAAAAATACGAAATGAGCGGAATACAATCTGTTCCAGTTCAGGAAGATTATAAAAATCCAATTTGAGAATATTGCCGAATCGATCTCGCAGAGGGCCAGTAAGTTTGGATAGCTTTGTTGTTGCGCCTATCAAAGTAAATTTTGGAATATCCATCTTTACGCTCGTGGCTCCAGCACCAGATCCAATCATGATATCAATCTGGAAGTCTTCCATGGCTCAATAGAGAATTTCTTCTATATTTGGTTTGAGACGGTGAATTTCATCAATAAACAAGATATCATGTTCTTTCAAGCTCGTGAGCAATGAGATAATATCCGCTTGTTTTTCTATGGCAGGACCACTGCTCGATCGAAGTTCCGCCCCCATTTCACGAGCGATAATTTGCGAAAGGGTTGTTTTACCGAGTCCAGGAGGACCATAAAAAAGAATGTGCTCCAACGGCTCAGATCGAATCTTTGCAGAACTTATAGCAACCGAAAGGTGTTTTTTGAGCTGAGATTGTCCGATGTATTCTTCCAATGTACTGGGACGAAGTCGAGTCTCTTCCCCCTCGGAAACAAATGCCTTAGGAGTAACAATGCGCTCAGGTGAGGAGGGTTTACTAGATTGAATAGCCATGCTTCGGAGTATATGGAGTCTTGAAGGAGATACAAGTTGCAGAATTTTTCGGAATTCTGTTGCTTTTTGTGCAAATTCCGTAATATACGCGAGCTTCAAATTTTGGCGAACTTTGTGAACAAGTAAGCCCATCCAAATTTAATTTTACTTTTATGGCTAAGACTCCTACTAAGGTTGTCAAACTGCAAATCAAGGCAGGACAGGCAAATCCAGCTCCTCCTATCGGTACTGCCCTTGGGCCTACTGGTATCCAAATTGCTGAGTTCTGCAAACAGTTCAACGACGCAACAAAAGATCGAATGGGAATGGTTCTTCCTACGGTTATCAATATCTACGATGATCGAAGTTTTGATTTCTACACGAAGCAACCTCCGATGACTTACCTCATCAAGACAGAATTGAATCTCAAGAGTGGTTCAAAACTTCCTCACAAAGAGAAAGTTGCCCACCTCTCTAGCGCTCAACTTCAAAAGATTGCCGAGCTCAAGATGCCCGACTTGAATGCAAATGATATCGAGCATGCCATGAGTATCGTAGCTGGTTCAGCACGATCTATGGGAATCACTTCTGATATCAAGAAATAGTCTCTTCACCTCCTCGGAGGTGTTCTTTGGTTCCATAGTCTAGCGGTTAGGACGCTGCCCTCTCACGGCGGAAACAGGGGTTCGATTCCCCTTGGGACTACCAAATTATCACTCAAAACCCCCACCATTTTGGTGGGGGTTTCTTTGTCTCGATAGGATTATTTCCCATCCTTCCCGTACCAAATACTCTGAAGTACTTGCAGAGGGGCCTCCATCACTCAATTTAATCCGACTTCCTCTACTTTCTGAAACATCGTAGTTCCACTTTGCGCAAGATCCCCTTGCTGCATAATTCAAGAAAGTACTGACCAAAGCAACCAAAGAAGGAGAATACCTACGAGGAGAATTCCAAAGAAAATGAAAGAAAGAATTTTCCAGTATTTCTTGGCCAAATCAAGAACCATTCCTGAGATATTCCCTTTATGTTTTGCGAAACTGGATGAAGAGGATTCAAGAGCGACCTGTATGAGTTTTTCGAGCATAGGAGTGATAATGAGATATGCGCTGGAACCCAGCCATTCATCCTATCAGAAGTTCAGGAAAGTCAAATTTCCTTGAAAAATACTGTCTATTTTGACTCTATATAGTGCTTAAAATTTGCAAGAATAGCGCTCCATCCAGCAATCTGCATTTCCGCTGAGTGAATCTCCTCCGCATCAAATACCTCCGTGATTTGTATTCCTTCAGGAGTTTCTGTGAGGGTAATATCGACGACACGACCGGCATCGAGAAAGTATTCTTTCATCTCACCGAGCGTGTAGCTCATACTTTTTAGAGGAGTTACTTCTGTGTACTGAGCGGTGAGATCAAAACCAAAACTTCCATCACGAGCCTCCATACGAGTCGTGAATATTCCTCCAACTTTTGGCTCTTCGCCCCGAGCCCAGGGGCAGTGCCATGTGGCAGCATCAGCAAACGCCCAATGAACGATGTGTTCAGGATTCCAGAGAGCATCCCAAACGGTTTCGAGAGGGGCGGAGATAGTGGTAGAGACGGTGAGTTTGGACATAAGAAGAAATTTTTAAGATAGGTTATGGGTGTAATGTTTTTAATGTTAAAAGTTTCTCAGCTCCTCTTCAAGTCGATCGAAGTTTTCGTTGTTTTTCTCTGTGAGAAAATCTCGCATCTTTTCGAGAAATTCAGCACTTTCAAAAGTGGATATCCAAGTCATTTTTGTTTCACTTTCTCCAATCTTCTCGAGGATGACTTCTGTAGAAAAATGAGGCTCTGGAGTATGTTCCATGATGATATGATTTTTCTCTATTTTATG
The DNA here is from genome assembly GCA_031539165.1 of Patescibacteria group bacterium. Classification (GTDB taxonomy): domain Bacteria; phylum Patescibacteriota; class Gracilibacteria; order BD1-5; family UBA2023; genus CAIVSN01. The sequence goes on from JAVKLK010000014.1 coordinate 9,350, forward strand.
AAATACCTGCTCATTGGCATAGTCTATACCATCAGGAGAGTGCATCGTAAAAATCCATTTTCATGACGCACGGAAATCAAAAGAATGAAATGTGTTAGTAAATCCCTTTGGTCACCACCAACGAGCGAGAGCATCCGGATCGCTATATTTGGAGAAAACTTTTTCTGGAGAATAGGAGAATGTGCGGGAGCAGGTGAATGTATTGTTCATAAAGAAGTGAAAAAGGTTAAATCGCAAGAAATTCCTCCGTTGTCATCACATTTCCCAGCTTTGATATACCGATAAGTGCTGCATCATGATGTTCGATCGAGATGGTACCACAGGCATCAGATACGACCGTTGGGATAATATCTCTATCATGAGCGTCTCGAGTGATGCTTGAGACAGCGAGGTCGGTCGCTACTCCGGAAACTACTATTTCAGTGATTCACTTTTCTCGGAGATATTCCTCGAGTCCTGTTTTATAGAATGAGCTTACTCGGGTTTTGGTAAATGTCTTTTCACTTGGGTTATACCCGAGTTCCTCCAGAAAATCCACAGACCAAGTATTTTCCTTGAGTATTCATGCATTTGGAGCTCACTTGAAACGAGGAGATAGAGTTGAACAATTATCGTAATTTTCATGGAATCCAAGATGTACCCAGATGATTTCTTCCTTGTTTTTATGAAATGCATCGATGAGCTTTTTCGCGTTCTCTATGGTTTTGTATTTTTCACAAAATGCTCCCATACCTTGGGGGGTGATTTTTCCATCTGGATGGAGAAACTCGTTGATAAAATCGATGATGATAAGGGAGCGAGACATAATTTATGATTTATGGGTTTTGTAATTTTTCCCAAACGCATTCCAACCAAGCTCAAATGGACAATCTTTTATGTGTCCGCATATCCACTCAATGTATGTATTACTATTTGGTCAGAGAATGTTGTAGGTCTCTCTATGGGGATATGTACCTACGGATTCTTTGATGATTCTTATTATTTTTTCTGCATCAGATCCCTCTATGCATCATCGTAATTTCGAATTTCAAAACAAGAATCTTTTTACAAAGGGAAATAGGTTAATTCATTGATATATGCCGAATGCGTTTATAAAAATATGAGTATTTCTCTTTTTATCCTTTTCCCACAGTACTTCATACCGAGTAAGTATTTCTCATTCTTGTATGACAACATAGGAATGTAGGGCAAAACAAAAAGGAGCATGTGCGGGACACTCGTAGAAGAATACAGCATTTTGCATACAATCCAGAAAATTATTCCCCCTCAAAATTCACCATCCATTGGACTCCGTATTGGTCACGTCCAGAGCCATAATACGCTCACCAAAACATATCCTGAAGGGGCATCTCGATGACTCAGCCCATCATAAGAGCCCCGAACACTCGTTCTGCTTCTTCCCGAGAATCAGGATGAAGCGATATATGGACGTTATTCCCTTGATTGACAGTAAACCCCATGGATGGTGGAGCATCCGTTCCCATGAGTTTATGTCCCCCAAAAATAGGAAGACATATGTGCATAATGCAGTGTTTGTCGGATTCTGAGATTGGAGGCATGCCTTCTGCTGGAGGAATATCCCCAAAGCGGGCGATTGGTCATTCAAATTCTCCGCCGAAAATACTCCGGTAAAAATGAAATGCCTCTTCTGTCTGAGTGCTGAAGTTGAGGTAGGTGGAAGTGTGGGCCATATTTCAAATAATATATGAAAGTATACATTCTTTCAGGCAAATACATAGTTTGTTTAAAACAGAGATTCGAACTTCTTTTGGAGAAGATGCGCCTTCTTTGGATTAAATTCAAGGGTAAATCTATGCCTTGCTGGCTGGAATACGATGGATTGAAATGCTCTCCGCTCGATATGAGTCATATTTACAGAAGAAAGAGATTTCATAAAAATAGAGAGGGCTTCCGCCACAGTAGGATCAATAACAAGCTTCATAATCCACGACCCAAATATATTGTAGTATTCAGACGAATCTTGCCTGAGTGGATTTGTTCAAAGGGAAAATTCAAGAGTCACGCTCTGCTGTCGAGTTCGAATGAGCGCCTGAGAGATGGGGATTATCTGTGTGACTATCAGCCGAAAATTGAAAGCTTTCATTTTCTTGAGCCAAAGCACATCTGTATCAGCCTCCATGAAACAAAACCAATCCAGCGGAACAGAGGCATAGAATGGCATCTTCTGTAATCATGAAAGAGGGGAAATCTGAAAGAAAACATGAGTTGCGAGCATATCCAACTCACTGAGAGTTTGACAAAAATATATCTCTCTTTGAGGGGTTGCACTTGCTTGCATTACTTGGATATTTTCATGCAATGCATACGAACGCTTTATCATCTTTGCTTCTTCTATTTTCCTCTCAATATAGATGAGAGAAAGCATAGCAGTTTTATTTGCGACTATAAGAATCCCTTTCTGTTCCAACGCGTGTATAGCATTATAGGCAGCCTGAATTGAGCATCCTGTGTTACTCGCTACATCTTTTACTAAATGGGCAATTTTTATTGGTCCATGAGCAAGAAATTTTTCAACAGAATCTGCTATCATTTTTAAAGTAAAACTTGAAATATCTATAGTTTACTGTCATTTTTCGTGAAAATCAAATCTATCAGCCTATTCTCAAATTCAGATATATTCTCATCCCTCAAGTATATGAATGCGAATCAGGTAAAAAATATTCTCTCCCTGGAATGAAGAACCTATATTACAGATCCAGAAATTTCTGAAGCACTCCCCCACAAATATCTCCTTCAGCTCTCAATGGTATGGGTTTCGATATTGATTCTTTGATTCTTCACATCCCTAAAAACATTCGATGTATTTTGAGTAACATTCTTTGTCGCAGCAATAGCCTACCCTTTTACCTATATATTCAATGATATGTTCACCGAAGTATATGGATATAGAGTTTCGAGGAAAATTATATGGACCGGTCTCTTGAGTGTAATTTTCATAACATCTCTTGCCTCTCTATACACGTATATTCCAAGTGGAAAAGACTTCGATCCTCTCAGTGAACAAGCATTTAATCGTATATTCCGAGCAAGTCCACTTGTTGCACTCGCCGGGGCGTTATCATTCTTTCTTGGAGAGTATACCAACTCTGTATGGCTGGCAAAAATGAAGGTTTGGACAAATGGAAAATGGGAAGCCTTTCGCTGTATTACTTCGACCCTCTTTTGACAGATTGTAGACAACACGCTATTTGCACTCGTTCTGAGCTGAATTTTACAGTACTTTTCATTTGATGTCGCCATCAGTGGAATTATATCAACTGTACTATTTTGTACCCTCTGGGAAATTCTTGCATTTCCCTTATACACACAACCCCTAATCAAATGGCTCAAAGAAAAAGAAGGAATCGATACGTACGATAGATCGACTCGCTTTTCAATTGTATAAATCGAGAATTTCGATATACTCAGTCTCAATCAAATGTCCCTTTCGGACATTTTTATTTGAATGTTTACCATCCATGTCCAACGAAACCGTCGTACGCTTTAACAATGTATCCTTTAAGTTTGAGAGCGGCAGAATTATTCTCGATGAAGTTGATTTCTCGATCCGTAAAGGAACAAAAATTACCATCATGGGGCAAAATGGCGCAGGGAAAAGCACCATTTTCAAGATGATTACTGGGGAGCTCAAGAATAAATACGGAACAATCAATGTAGATCGTGATGCCACTATCGGTATCGCATTCCAATCAATGCCCGCTGCGGATAGAGATCTGGATTTGCGCAGTTACTTCCGCAAGTATGCCAATGATGATTCCTACAATATAGATGCGAAAATTGCGAACACGCTAGAAACTGTCAACCTCAAAGCTCCACTTGATAGAATTGTTCGGTCTTTTTCTGGATGACAACAAGCACGACTTTTGCTTGCAGCAGCACTGATAGGAAATCCTGATATTCTCTTGCTGGATGAGCCAACCAACAATCTCGATAGCGCTGGTATTGAACACTTGACCGAGTTTCTCGTACACTACAAAAAAACGGTTGTAGTAATCTCCCACGATGCGGAATTCCTCAATGCTTTCACTGACGGGGTTCTCTACCTTGATGTCCATACCCACAAAGTGGAGCAGTATGTGGGAAACTATCATGATGTAGTAGATCAAATTGCCGCAAGAATTGAAAAAGAAAATCGAAAAAATGCCCTCATGGTAAAAGAAGCTCAAGCCAATAAAGAACAGGCTGAAGTTTTTGCTCACAAAGGAGGAAAGCTTCGACTTGTTGCCAAGAAAATGCGAGAGAAAGCAGAAGAACTGGAAGAAAACATGGTCGATGTTCGACGAGAAGACAAAACGATTCGGAAGTTCACTATTCCAGCACAAGAGGATATTGGAGGACTTATTCTTCAGCTTGATAGCGTAAATATTATGCGCAACCATGAGCCAACAGAGATTCCGGTGGATGTAAAACTCTATCGAGGAAGACATCTGCTTCTTTCTGGTCCAAATGGAATTGGGAAAACTACTCTTCTCGAGCAACTTGCATCGGGGCATGCCAAAGGTGAGCACGTAACCCAATGAGTAAAAATAGGGTACTACCGGCAAGATTTCTCCAATCTTGATTTCAATCAAACCGTATACGACTGTCTCAATGAGGCAGCTGACAATAATATTCAAGAAGGAGATCTTCGCTCTATGGCAGCGGGATTTCTCATTACTGGAGAAGTGATGAAAACCCCTATCGGTTACCTCTCAGATGGACAAAAGGCCCTTGTTTCATTTGCTCGACTGGTTCTCCAGAAGCCTGGACTGCTTATCTTGGATGAACCGACGAATCATGTGAATTTCCGACATATCCCTGTAATAGCCGAAGCACTCGATGCATACGAATGAACCATGATTCTCGTATCTCACGTTCAAGAATTCGTATGGCAAATACGAATCGATGATTATCTGGAACTCGAATAATTCTTTGCTTTTTTAGAAAAATTCCCGAGTATCCGTCCAATTCTTTCACCCCCGCCCATTTTGGCTCTCTTTACCGAGCTCGGACTTTCCGAGCCAATCCTTCGCGCACTTGCCACAGAAGGATACACTGTACCAACCCCAATCCAAGCACAATCTATTCCCATCATTCTCTCAGGACGTGATATGGTAGGTTGCGCCCAAACTGGAACAGGAAAAACTGCTGCCTTTTCCCTCCCTATACTGGAACGTCTGCATAATTCAAAACACTCTGCACCAAAGGGGGATGCCTCTCAAGCTCATCATGGTCACTGACCAAGAAGAATCCGATGTCTGGTACTTACTCCAACAAGAGAGCTCGCCATTCAAATTGGAGACTCCCTCGCAACATACGGGAAACACCTCCCCCTCCGATATACCGTCATATTTGGTGGAGTGGGACAATGAGCCCAGACAAACAGTCTCCGAAACGGGGTGGATATCCTGGTTGCTACACCTGGACGACTTCTTGATTTGATGAATCAAGGATTTGTCGATTTACGGCAAGTAGAATGTTTCGTACTTGATGAAGCAGATCGAATGCTCGATATGGGATTTGTTCATGATGTTCGGAAAGTCATTGCAAAAATCCCTGACAATCGACAGACTCTCCTTTTCTCTGCAACAATGCCGGAAGAAATTGTGAAGCTTTCCAAAACAATCCTTCGAGATCCGGCACGAGTAGAGGTAACTCCCGTTTCTTCTACTGCGGAAAAAATAGCGCAAGCCGTGTACTTTGTCTCAAAAACAGACAAAAAGAAACTCTTGGTCCACTTGTTACAAGATTCAAGCTGGAGACAGGTGCTCGTATTCTCAAGAACCAAACATGGATCCGATAAAATCGTCTCTGATTTGGAACATGTCGGAATTGAAGCGGGGGCAATCCATGGGAATAAATCACAAAATGCCCGACAGCGTGCACTCAATGCCTTTAAAGACGGGAAATTGCGAGTACTGGTTGCCACCGATATTGCCGCTCGAGGAATTGACATAGACGAGCTTGCTCATGTAATCAATTACGATCTTTCCAATGAAGCAGAGACCTATGTGCACCGAATAGGACGGACGGGGCGTGCTGGAGCAAGTGGACTCGCTGTATCATTCTGTGACGGAGAAGAGCGAGCTTATCTGCGAGATATCGAAAAATTGATAGGAAAGAAAATTCCAGTAGTATCAGATCACCCCTTTCCAACGAACGATCAAATCGCTGTCTCTGAAGCACAAGCAGCAGAAGCAGCAAAAAGAGCTCCTCGATGAAGAGGAAGATCCCCCTGAAACGCTTCTGCAGGAAAAACAGGCTTTTATGCTCAGCCAGGAGGAAAGAAAAAGAAATTTCGGTAGTAGGTCTTTATCCTTCATGAATCATCAATGCGGATTGATATTCTCCCCTCCAAAAAAACTTCTCCAGAAAACCTCGTAATCCAATACAGTTTTCATGAGTCTCGGTTTTGAATGTACCTTGTGGCATCAAATTCAATAGGAGTCTGCAATGTTTTATTTTGCGAGAGTCGCCAAGCATGAATTGCCGACCTTCAAGGGAGATGGAAACAATCCGTTATCACAGAAGCATACTCCCATCTCCATAAACCAGTAATAGACTTCCTCCTGGACCCCTCTGAAGCATGAATGAATTCACATCTCTCCTTCTCCGTATCAGGTACACCATTTCAGCTCAAAGTATGGAATCTTCTTCTCTCGATTCCCCGAGGAGAAACCGCATCCTACAAAGAAATTGCCCTCCGAATGGGGGATGCTAATCTCTGCAGAGCTGTGGGCAATGCTGTTGGAAGAAATCCCATCTGATACCTTATTCCCTGTCATCGTATACTTCCTTCAACGGGAAAAATTGGGGGCTACTGTTGGTGACCTTTACGCAAGAAGTCCATGCTTGACTGGGATGCGGAACATTGACACTGAGATAAATAGGATACACTGAGTTGGTGTATTTCCTCACTCTCTCCTATGAAATCAATTATCGCGATGATACATTTGACTCATATTCGCGAGTCTCTTCTTACCATATTCCGACGCTTTCCTGTTGGAATATTTTTTATAGGCATCGTGAGCACTTTGCTAGGATGCATTGTCTCCATGGATAATTTTACCAAGCTCCCCTATCCTCTGTACGAAGGAGTATATACAGGAATAGCAGCCTTTTTTCTTACAATTGGCCTCACGCTCGCAACGGAACATCTCAAACTGAGGGCAAAAATTCTCTGGCAACTCCCCGTAGTCGCTTTTGCGGTTGCGTTCTTTTGGACGCTCCATGAAACAGGGGTTGAAAGCCGAACCTCCACTCTCACCATTTGTCTTACTCTCGCATGCTTTGGGAGCTTCCTCTTTTTTGCCCCCTATCTTACAGATATTCGGAAATGAAAAGTGAATCGAGAAAGTTATACGGAATACCTCTATCAGATATTTGTGGCAATCGGACTTGCGAAAATTGTTGGGATTCTGGTGTTTGTACTCGGAGCTATTGCTATAGGAGTAACATTCTCCCTGTTCTCTCTCGAATTCATCCGATCTGATAGAATAATAGCCTATTGGGCAATTATTTCTTTTTGTATAACAAGCCCCCTCCTTGCTCTCGGAAAAATACCAACCGGAAAACCGAAGTCTGCAGGGGGAATTGCTCAAAACACATTTCTTTTATTTTTGATGCGATATGTGGGCATTCCTTTCATTTATATCTATTTCGTCATCCTCTACGCGTATACAGCAAAAGTACTCTTCCATCTAGATGTCTGGCCGAAAGGACAAATCCCTTGGATGATTATAGGTTTCTCAAGTTTTGGATACATCATCTATGCTCTTTCCGAATCAATCGAGAAGAAATTTACTCTGGTTTGATTCTTTCGGAGATGGTTTCCCCTTGCTGTGCTTCCTCAATGCTTCATGCTTCTGTATGCAATCGGTCTGCGAATCTGGCAGTATGATGTAACCGTAAATCGATACTTTGTTGCGGTCTTTGGAATATGGCTGACTGTGGTATCGATATACTTCTTTTTGAGCAAGGCTCGACTTCTTTTTGTCCTTCCTGCCTCTCTCTCAGTCGCCATACTTCTCATATCTATCGGTCCTTGGTCAATCCATGTCCTTCCCGATCATCGCCAGTTTCTTCGACTAACCACCTACCTCGAACAAGCCAATATACTTCAAAATGGTAAGGTAGTGCCCCTTGCTCACCCAAAAGACGTGCCTGATACTCTCCTGCAAGAAATACGAAATGGAATAGAAGGACTCTGTGATTTCCGGTCATGTACTCCAGAAGTAACGAATCTTTTTGATGGGAAGCTCGTACTTCCGCAAGAAAGTGACCAGAAAGGCTTTCCGTTGCAAATACAAGAAAAGGCATTGTCACTCCTCGGTATACCAGAACCAGCTATCGTTTCTTATTCTGACGACTCAACAACTCAGTACACACTCCAATCAAACACCAGTATATTTCCTCTCAATACGATTTGATTTGAACAGGTAGTAGTATTGGGACAGGAGTTCTCTCCTCCTAAAACAAATACTGGTTCTTATAGCATTGTTGTTTCAAAGAAATCAGAAGGGACACTCTACCGCGGAACTGAGGTAGTAGGAACTTTCGGCCTGCAATCCTGCATGGAAAGGATTCGGCAATCGAAAGCTCCTGAAATGACACCAGAAGATATGACTTGTGTCGTATCAATCCCTTGATTCTCCCTGCGACTGATATTTGATTTTATACAATTTCAGAAAGACGGTGATATCTTCACTCAGGGGTATGGTCTGATTCACAAAAACCCTCATCCATAATCTTTTCTTAATCTTCCATCTCTATACTGAAGCAAATACCATTCTATGATTCTTATTGTCGACGACAGTCAAGCCATTGCTCAAAATATCGCTCAATATTTGAAGCTCCATGGATTTGAAACGAAAGCCCTTTTTGATGGAGAGGCGGCCTTTGAAGAAATCATACGAAGCCATGATGCGGGAAAACCGGTGAAGCTTGTTATTCTGGATAGAATGATGCCCCATCTCGATGGAATGGGACTTCTACGCCTTATGCGAAGCAGAGGTATTCAGACTCCCGTCATGTTTCTCACTGCTCTCGGGAAGCCCATCGATCGGCTTGAATGACTCGAACTTGGTGCAATTGAATATATTGTAAAGCCGATAGAACTCCGGGAAATTCTTATTCGAGTCCAAAATCTCCTCTCTTTTGGAGAAAAATCTAGTTCTTCTCCAAAATGAAGTGGGCACGCTGAATACACAGAAAAGCGAGAGATAGGAGATATTATGCTCTTTCCTGAATCCAAGACCGTGCAAAAAAATAATGTTCTCATTCCCCTCTCTCCAAAAGAGTACGGGATACTGGAACTTCTTGTACGAAATGCTGGCAAAGTCGTGAGTCCCGAAGAGATTTTTGAGGAGGTATGGCACGATAGAGGTTCTCGTTTTTCTGAATACTCTTCGACTATCACGGTACACATGGCTTATCTCCGAAAGAAGCTCGGAAAGGACTGCATTCGCACCGTGAAATACTCTGGATATACCATAAACAATAGCCTCTCTCGCAAATAATCTGATGCACTCTATTCCAAGAAGACTCCGTATATTTCTCGCATTTGTCGGGCTTGCTTGTTCGTTTCTTGTACTGTTTGGAACAGCATTTTATTTGGAAAGTGGAAGAGACTGGAATTCAAAAAAACATGCAGAGCTTGCATCAATGATTCAAGATATTCAAAGCCTCCCCGAGGCACAGCAATACTTTGGGGATATTCGCATGGTAGAGCCTGATGGAAGCATTTCTCACAACGAAGGAGTATTTGAATTTCTTCCCGAAACAATCGTTCGAGACTCTCCTGCGGAATCCTTCCATGGTATGACGTTTTATATCATAGGCACAACCTTACCTGGAGGAGAAACGCTGCTTTTTGCGGATGATATTACCGATGCTGTTGAATTACGAAGACGCATTCTTCATAGCATTCAAACAAGCTCCCTGATTCTCATGACTCTCGTCATCGGAATAGGCTGGGTATTCACCTACAAAATCTTCCGACCTGTTCAGGCAATTGTTCAATCCATTGAAGGGTTCCGTCTAGAAAATCCATCAAAAATGGATGCAGTTCCAGTATTTGGAGCAGAAAATGATGAATTCGTACGAATTGCAAGAAAGCTTGAAGAGCTTTTTGGGAGATTTCGGACTGAGGCAAGAAAGATTGAAGACCTCAGTTCAAATATTGCCCATGAGCTCAAAAACGGACTCTTTGAGGTCGCGAGCACCCTTGATGTGGCTGAGGTGGATGCATCTCCACTCCCCCACGTACAAACAGCAAAGAAACAAGTACTTCATCTCGGTGAACTGGTCCAATCTCTTCTCCTGCTTGCCAACAAAGAGCGAGAAATAGTAAAACAACGGGTGAAACTCTGCTCTCTCATAGAAAAAAGCATCCCGCTTCAAGAAACACGAGTTCGGGTAGAATGTGCCCCAAAAATACAGTGGAACATTGTTCCAGATCTCTTTGAAATAGTTCTTCGAAATGCAATTGGAAATGCTTGTAAATTTACTTCAGAAACAGGGACTATAACCATTCGGGCGAGCGAAAACACTCTCTCAATTGCAGACAATGGGGTGGGTATTCCCGAGAAAGACATTCCTTTTGTATGGGATCGATTTTATAAATGAGACAGTGCCAGAACAAACGGAAGTTGAAGCTGACTTGGACTCACTCTCATAAAGCACATAGTAGAAGAAATTCATGGATACACCGTAACCATTGAGAGCACTCCATGAAAAGGAACTACCCTTACCATACTTCGTCGAATTTCTTAGGAGTTTCTTAATATAGAACAGTACAATACCGATATGCGACCTGCCCATTTTTCATTTTGAATTCTCACCTCCCTTATCCGATTCGGAGTAGGAACTCTTTGTGTATGTCTGAGCATCGGAATAAGTTCTTCCGTACGAGCAAGTGCTACAAATTCATGACTTCGTCCACCACCTCCACCACCTCCCCCATTTTTTATCCATACTTTTGGGGGTGAAATAGGGAATTTTTCGGCCCCAAAGATTCAGCCGATTCAAGAAACTCGGTGAGAAAATCCAGGAATTAAACCAAAAAATCCTCGAGAAAAAATCCTGAAACTAAAAAAACGATTCCATAGAATGAATCGTCAGGAGCTCGATGATTCATCGTCTCGTTAAGATACATCCTTTACAGAACTTTTGAAACGAGTGCCTTACAGTAGCGAGGAACTCGAACTATTGTTCGTATACTCTGGTATAGCCCATAAAGAACTGGATTGAGAAGAACAATCCGCTTCTCTGGCCATTGATGAATATAGCCTCCAAATTTGGATTTAAAATCAGAGACCCCTTCAAGATGGTGATGTATGTCTCATGGTGGAGCAATTCCGAGAAAATCATACCTCTCGCAACCAGCATCTTTTGCTGAAGAAATCATAGTCCATTGAAGGAGATATGCTGGCATATATTTCCGTGCTTCAGCATCAGAAACTGATGCACCATAATAATACACCGCTGTTTTATCAGAGATAACTAAAATAGCCGCTGCCACAATACGAGAGTGAATTGAGGCGAAGTACAAACCCTCAGCTGGATTTTTGCGTTCCTGAAGAAGAAGCCTATACCATTCTCTTGAGTTTCACGAAAATCCGTCTCTTCCAAGAGTCTCCTCAAGCAAAGCCATAAATACATCGAGATTCTCTGAAGTGGGGGGAACCAGCTCTACTGTACATCAGCTCTTCTGAGCAAGACGAATATTATATCTTCATTTAGGCTTCATCTGAGCAAGAATCATCTCTGAATCTCCCGTAATATCAAGAATTCGAGTATACGGCTCTATGAATGTCCATGCTGCATTTGGAGAAAGAGTATGAAACCCTTGACCATCCCAATCACCAACAGTCGGCTCTAAAACACTGAAGACAGCCCCTCTTTTTGAGGCTTCTGACCGAATACCAGACAAGAGAAGCTCTCGCTGTTGCGCATTAGGACGACCATTTGGTCATCCTATCGCAAATGCCCCATACATGCGCGCACCGATGGATCTGATTTCAACAAACGCACCAGCGATGAGAAGCTCGTCTTGAATTACTCAACAAAAAAAAGATTCCTTCGCATACCCCGAGTGGACCACCATTTTCGCCCAAGAGGAGGTCTGCCATACGGGAGAATATTGTCCGAAAAGATGAGAAATTTGGTCCTCTATTTGCTCAGGAATTTGATTTGGCGAATAAACGATGAAGCGCATGAATTCGAGGCTATACAAGGTTTCTAAAAATGCAATTTATTTGCACTTGGAGAGACTATTGGCTACAATTCAAATGTACCCATTATATCGATCTATGAACACTGCTATAGAAGTAAAAACCAAACAAATAAATGATATCCATGTTTTTGAGTTTCATGGAGAGCTTGATGAAACCAACGCAGATAAAACATTTACCAGCATCTATAATGAGATTGGCGATTTTTCTGGGAAAAAAGTACTCTTTAATCTCGTTTGACTGAAGTACCTCAACTCAAAATCAATAGGATATATCGCCGATATTTTTAGCAATATTGAGGACGGAAATGGAAAAATGAGCATCTCCAACATGACACCTGAAGTAAAAGACACTCTTGAGCTTGTCGGAATAACCACAATTGTTCATATTACCGACTCCGAAGAAGAAGCTGTCTCTTCAATGGCATAAATCACCACTTACACTATTTGTCAATAGATAACCTCTTCGAAAAAGAAGAGGTTTTTTGTTTTCTCAGAAAAAGTACGGTAGCCTAAAGAAAGAATCACCTATCTCCTATGGCTTCACAAAACAATACCCCAGAATCTCCTACACTTCTTGATCGACTCGGAGAACGAGTTGCATCCGTAAGTGATGTGCTTAAATGAGCGACCGCAAAACAACTTGAGTTTGCTTCAGAAATACTGACTGGCAATACTCAGATAGATCTCGCGAGAGAAAAAGAAGCGAGACTAACCGGAAATGAAAAACGAGCAGAACGCGAAAGAATTCTTGGAATGATTCGCTCCAAAAACCGTCTCCAGAGAGCCGAAATGCTTACAGCGGAGAATGGAGTTATTCGAAACGAAGCACTCAAAGAAAAAGCCCGTGAAGTATTGAAACAGGGTGGATTCGACTGAGTGGATGCACGAGATCTTCTTTCTTTAGAGCAAGCCGAACGCGGGATTCTATCCAAAGTTTTTGCCTTCAAACGAGGAAAGGATGCAGAGGGATTTGCTACCGAAGAACCCCTTGATAGCGGAAAAACTGCAGAATGAGATGAAATCACGATTGATTTCTGACGAAATGCTTCAGCCAATGCAAAGATAGGAGCTGCTGACATTCTTCCTCCCAGTGTCCGAATCATAAAAATTGTGGATAAAGATATGAATGTACGGGTAGGAGTGCGGCAAGTAATTGACGGTCGAGCAGGATACTATGATGCAAACGGAAAGTACCTCCCTATCTATACTGGCTTTAGCATTCGGGTTCCAACATCAATGGAGCTTTCTCGACCAGAATACGCTGGCTTCAAGGTTTCAAAAGTTATTGAGACTGATACAAAAACGCTTGATCTGCTCAACAAAGAAGATGCAGAAGCAATGGCGCGATTTAAAAAAATACTCGAGCAGTCTGTTCAGGAAGACAAAATATCCACACTCTATGGAATGGTTTCAGCAGAAGCAGGAAGTAGTGGATCATACGCGGAACGACTCGCTCGCATGATTGAGATTGCTGAAAAATATGAGAAGTCAGCCGAAGGAGATGATAAAAATCTTCTCACCTCTCTGATTAGTCGACTCAAAAAAACAAAAGAGGTTCTTGGAGACAGAAATATTGGTCTTGATTTCGATCGATATAAATCAGCCATTGCAAAACATGAGTCCGGAAGTCTTGGATATCTTGCGCGTAATGATGAGGAAGGGAAAAAGCGCGGAGTTCGTCCTGGAGCTTGGGCATTCGGAAAATACCAATTCACCGTAGAGACTCTCCGTGGATATGGAGTAGACCTCGGAATTCCTCCAGAAGAAGGAAAGATTCAGGCATTTCTCCAGAATGGAACACTCCAAGAAGAGATTATGGATAAATACATGGTGCAGTGTCTGGAGAAGTACATTCTTCCAAATCCGAAGATTGCGGAAGATATGGCACGAGATGGAACATCGCTCTCTTACTATTTGGCATTGACTCATATAGGAGGGCCCGGAGCACTTTCATGAAACACGCTCAAAAAAGATTGGCTCGGAACCAGTACACATACCTACGCCATGGGTGTGGCAAATGTGTATGAGCGCAATCTTATCGGAGATCAGGTATCCACCGCTGTTGCCCGAAAAGAAGGACTTCCTGGAGCTCGAATCAACCCAGAAGATTTAATCCAGTCTGCAGAAAGACATATGGGGAAATCGTATCGGCTCGGCGGGGATGGGACCACAAGCATAGATTGCTCGCAGCTCATTGTTGAGGCACTCAAGGATAACCAAGTCGTTCACTCCCGATACGATGCCACTGCCGCAATGTTTGCGACAAATTCAAGCCCAAAACATCCAAAAGATGTAGAACGTGGCGATTTGGTATTTATACGAGAGAACGGAAAAATCACCCATATAGAAATTGCTCTAGGAAGAGCTCAAAATGGGTCAATTGAGGTGCTTGATGCCACTCCAAAACGATGAGTAAGCAAGCGTCGACAAGCCATCACCTCTGAAGTAGAAGTGGGAACACCCTACTTCTATGCATAGACTGATCTCTCTTCTCTAGAAAATCATTGCCACCTGCTCCTCTCCAGACTGAGAGGAGTTTTTTATGTAGGATTGTATGAGCTTCAGTTCTTCTTTGATCTCAAATCATACCAATGATATTTTCTGTGATTGAAGAAGTCTTTCCAGGAAATCTCTTGCAGAAACCTGAACGAGATTAATACAGTATGCTACTGTTCCAAAATAGAGCACTACATGAGTAATTGTACCATTGGCACATACTGTTGCAAGAGAGCAGGTTTTTTGCCCCTCCATATGTTTCTCCAACTGGTTCAATGTATCTATGGTATCAATCACTTCAACAGTGAGTCCGAGTTGAGAAAAAGTTCACAACGGAGAATCCCCCTCAGGAAGAAGCGACTTAAATTCACACTGACGAAATAGCTCAAGTACTTCCTCATTCATCAGTGATCTTCCTGCAAAAAGAAACATATTCTCATCCGGAAGTTCGAGAGGAACATCCGTTGGTATAGTGGCAAGCTTCTTAGAAAGAAAGGCTATCTCGCGCTGCTCAATAAGAGTAGCTTGAACTTTTCAGGAAATGCTTGAATTTCCTGAATCAAGTGCTTCATATATCTGCTCCAGCGAACCGAATTCGCCGATGAGTGCCTGAGCCTTTTTGGGTCAAAACCCCATAATTCATGGGATATTGTCAGAGCTATCCCCGGTAATAGCGAGGTAGTCGACTACATGTTCAGGAGGGACTCAAAATTTCTCTATTGCGTCTTCTCTTCTTGCCACCTTTCGCTTCATAGTGTCGTACACAACAACATTTCCTCCGATAAACTGATAGAGGTCTTTGTCTCCAGAGAGAATAGAGATTGTATTTGATTCGTCTTTGCGCAGTTGAGTTACAAGAGTTCCAATGATATCGTCTGCCTCATACCCGGATTTTTCCAACACAGGAATACCGAAACGCTTGAGAAGGTCAAAAATACACTCTTCTTGAGACTTCAAATCGTCCGGCATTCTGTCTCGAGTTCATTTATACTCAGGAAAAAGAGCTTCTCGGAAAGAAGGTCCCCGAGCGTCCATGACAAAATAGAGCAAATCTGGCTTCTCATATTCATGGATTCACAGAAGAGTTTTTGCTACACCAAAAACAGCATTTACTGGCTTCCCTGCCTTAGTAGTAAAGGGAGGTACCGCATAAAACAAACGGTAGATGAGATTATATCCATCTATGAGGTATATAGTTTTGGAGCTCATGAGATTCCGTGAATTAATGGGTTCCTGTAGTCCCAAATCCTCCTCTATTTTCATTTCCCATAGTTTCCACTCGGTCAAACTCTGGCTTCTCAATACGAATAAAGGCACCCTGACCTATTCGCTCTCCTTGAGTGATATGAACTGGATTTTGACGCATGTTCATATACATGAACTTAATCGTATCCGCATCACCACTGTAATCCTGGTCGATATATCCAACTGAGTTCACCAGCATGAGTCCATAGTTCTTGAACGTGCTCGATCTTGGGGCAAGCATGAGCATGTATCCAGGAGGGGTCTCAATTACCACTCCAGCATCAATAAGAACTGTCTGTCCCGGCTCTACCGTAGCATCATGTCATGCTTCGAAATCAAATGCCACTGCGCCAGGGGTCTTGTATTCAGGAACTCTCCCTGAATTGGTTTTAATACGAACTCTCATACTAGAAAAAAGAAATATGAGAGAGTATACTTCGAACTACTGGACGCGCAATCTCCAATAACTTGTATTGTTATCTTCTCGTGTCTCAGATACATTATTGTAGAGGTCAACCTCCCCATACAAGAGGTATACTGCTCCAGTAAGGTTGAGATTGAGATTCCCAAATCCTATCGTCACATCAGAACATCCTCTTTGCTGGAGCTGAACATAGGTTGAGACTGCAGTGCTGTAGTTCCCGTTTGAAATACGAAGGGTTATTTGACGAGAGGTATCCATAGCCCCTGCTTGGTTACAAATACGAGCAATGAGCTCGGATTTCGTACCATTCTGACGAAGATCACTGAGGTATAAGTCTGGTTGTCCATAGGAATACGAGGAGTTCCAATTCCCCGATCCTCCAGTGTTACATATCCATTCATATCGATTCCACGATGAATTCCATCGGTAGCATGCTGAGTCAGATCCAACATACGAGTATCCTGACTGTGGCCAAGTTACCGGATCTATTGTATGATAGGTATTTGTGCTTGTTGGAGCAGGAGCAGTAAATGTGTTGTATACATTCGTTCGAGTATAGGTGGAAGAGTATCCATCCGGAGTGTAGGGGCGATACACATAGGTTCCATTTGAACTTGGAACATAGGAATACCAATTTCCACTTCCTGGAGCAGTATACACATACACGATATTTTGAGCGTTTTGTCGCATAGCCCAAGTAGGAGAGGATGGGTCAATATCACCATTTGTCCCCCCAGCAGTTCCGTACGATGGCGAAGAAGTGTACCCGCTGGAATTTGTATTACTATTATACCAGCTTACTCCGCTCTCACTATTACCCCAGAGGTCATAGACAGGATCCTTGGAAACTGTGCTTGTTCTTGCAGAAATGTCGCTTGCATCCACACGACTTCGTTTTGCTGGAAGAGTCAGTCGGTTGTTGGAGAGTTTGAGCTCTTTCCTACTTCCCTCAAATCGAATTGTTCCAGTAACCGAAACCTTGCGACTCCCTGCCTGTGTGTATCCGTCCACTGCCTGAGCAACATAGACAGCGCAAGTACCTGAAGGAATGCTCACATTCTTATAGGTTCGCTCTTCTACTTGTCATTCATTCGACTGAAGTACCAGTCAAATCTGGCCTGCTCCAGTGCTCATATCTCCTTGATTGCACACAACAACTCGAAAAGAAGTGGCACTTACTTGTTCAATGGCATTCAACACTAAATCAGGCGTTCCTTGATAGAGTTTTTCAAATCCAGCAGAAGCAGACGGAAGGGACACAAGGAGTCCCAGTGTAACAATAGATGCACGAACGAGTATTCGAGAGAAAATTGATGGGTTCATAAGACTATCGATAAGAAATTAGAGTGATTCGTGTGTTTTTGATTGATAGAGAACGGTTTCCTGTGCGATCCCCGGTCGGATTATATTTTGTGGTTTTGGAATTCAACGCTTTCCCTCTTTTGCTCTACGCTCAAGGTAGTGCTCATATGCGAGAGTGGAGCCATCTCGATCTCCGTGAACCAAAAGAAGTTGCATTGCTTTATGGCGAACTCCATGAATTTTATCTCGAGCTGAATACTGTGCAAGTTCAAAGAGATCTCTTTCATCAGCATGAGCAGAAAATCCATCGAGTTGATGAACCTTTGCGCGGACCTCAACGGGAACGCCCTCGATTTGTACGAGTTTCTTTCCCTCAACGGTGAGCTGTCTTCCAAGTGTATTCTCCGCCTGATACCCCGCAAAGGCAAACTCGAAGGCTGGATTTGGAGCAAATCGCTTGAGATAGTCCAGTATTGGTCATCCATTTGCCATACCAGAGCCAGTAATGATTACTCGGAACTTCTTTGCTTTTGCCAATCCAGGTCGATCATCTTCAGAGTATACAACGTAATTACTTTCATCTCCGATATTTTCCAAGAAATTCTTGTTCTCTGCTGTTTGAGTAGCAACGGCTAATTGTTTCACTCCAAGAGGGCAATCAAGAACTATTTCTCCATCGAAGTATTCTTGTTTGCGTAACTCAATAACATGGTGAAGCATGCTCGCACATCGCTCAATCGCGAATGTTGGGATAATAAATGCTTTTTTACCCGAGGTATACGCATCCCGAAGGCGACGACCAAGTTCTTCAACAGCAATTTCCCTCTCTAAGTGGACCTTTCACCCATATGTTGTTTCGTGCATCAGGGCATCAAGTCGTACCTGAGGAGGAATGGACGGCTTTCCAAATGGGTGAAAGGTCCCATTCAATCTTCCGAGATCACCAGAGTACAAAAATGAAAAATCATCTCCGTCTTCAAGGCTAAATCGAAGCAGCGCCATGGCGCTGCCGGGTATGTGCCCGGCATTCAAAAATACCAGTTGCACTCATTCCGTAATTTCGTGAGAAATGTTGTAGTCGAGAGTCTGAATATACAATTCCAGCTCTTTTATATCATCCGTCGTGTAGAGGTGTTTTGCGGGAGCTTGCAACACTTCTGGAAGTCGTTTTTTGAGAAATTTCTTCGCTTGCAGGTCGTAAAGTCCATGTTGAGACAGGAGGATTCTGCACTTTTCAACCTTCTCGGGTGAAGCTCGATGAATGGCGCTTCCTCCATGTACTCGATTCTTCAAGCGAGATCCACGTTCTCCTTCCCCCGCTGATTCGGGAAGCTCTCCTGTTCCAGTAAGTCTATTTCCATTTTTTGACCGCCGAATCACTCAGCCAGTATCGGCACTCTGAACGATACGAATAGCATCCTGCAAGGTATTCGCGAGTTTTTTAAACTGACGAAAACGAGCATCGTAGTCGCGTTCAGAGATTTTTGCAGAATCTTCGAGACCAAGCAAGGTAACCTGTCGAGTAGGAGAAGTACAGAAGATATCTCCCTGAAATTTATCTTTCTCATTTGTGATGAGAAGGGGAAGTTTACCCGCATGATCAAGATGCCCATGTGTCTGAACGACATAGTTGATGGAAGATGGGGGGAAAGGCTGAATTTCATTGAGTTCCGTACCCTTCCCTTGAAACATTCCATAATCAAGAACAATTCGCACTCGCTCACCACTTCGTCGGACTGCCTCAAGAAGATGGCAACTCCCCGTTAAAGATGTATCAGAAGTACCAATTCATCCATGTGATGTAATAGCAATTCTTGTAAATTCTTTCCCCGAGTTATTCTGAGGAAGCTGAGTCTTAGAGAGTATTTCTCCTCCTTCAAGAAGGATATCTAATGCATCAGACGGTGTAGAGCGTCAAGTTTTCTTGACCTGAGAGCGTCTTACAGAGCGCTGAGGAGCTCTATTTGATGAGGAGCTGACTGGTCACTTTGAGGAGGCATTCATATCAATGTTTGATAGGGAATTTTATTATTTGTAAATAAAATTTAAATAAAAGCAACTATTCCTTTATTTTTCTTGGAACTTTCTTTTTTTTCTTGAGTCAAAAGGGTAAAAACGAAGCATGTCATCTCCGACTCATATGCTCACACCCTCTCAGCTCTTAGGGCATTCACCCTGAAGAAATACCGATTGACTCGTTCTTCATTCAAATCATTCTTTATCCCCCTTGCGCAAACTCGTGCAAGATCATTTTGATCAAGCTCAACTTTCGACAAAGAGCCCTCTTGGAAGATTGAAGCAGTATTGGCACTGAAATCCAAAAAAGCGCCTTGCACTCTGACTCTGATTGCTTACAGGTGGAATGGTTGCGACTTCAAGTGGAGCATTTGGTGTTGCCGGAATTCTTCTCTGAACTCGAGCAGCAATTGCTGGAATAGGCGGATACATCACTGCTGGGGGAATTTGTGAAATACTTCGCAATAGAAAAAAATCAGATGAACTGTCTGAGTTGCTCAGAAAAGCAGAACGAGCTCACTCTATCTCTGATATTGAAGCAGAGCTCCAACACATAGAAAGACAAATTTCTTCCCCCACTTTTGCACAAGATACAAAGAACAAAGTTACACGAGAACAACAAATCACTCAGATTATTTCTTGCGTTTCTGGACTAGTTTCAGGAGTACTCGCCTCAGTCTCTCCTCTGGGAGAAGTACAGGAGAGTATTTCTTTCTCTGGGTATCACGTCTCAAAAACTCTTGATATGCAAGAAATTATACGAGACATACGAAACCGTCATCCCGATCAGTGATGGATTAGTCTTGAGCAAATGGTTCGAAGAGTGGATAGGATTCGAAATGGAATCCCTCTTGGTGGTACTCAACCTTTTGAGAAGGACTCTCGTGAATTTTTTCAAAAAATTTACTCACCGGATGGACCGATTGCTGCCATTCTTTCTCAAAAAGGATATCCCGTGGAAGTCCTTGGAGTAGACGGAATCTGTAGAACTTTAAGTGAGGAGGATATTATATCAGTTGTGGAAGCATACAGTCATGATTGAGAATCTCTCACTCTGTCACCAGGCACGATTGAGGCACCCTCTGAAGAAATGATTCCTCCAAAAATCACGAAAACTCTCTCCGTATCGGATTGAATCTCGTGGCATACTCGATTACTGGGTGCTCTCGGGATTACAGCTGGACTTGCCCTACTTGGTACGCGTATAGCTTCTTCGAAAGAAATACGATCATCTCATAACTCAGACACGCAAGCACTAGTATATCGCTCACCTCCTCATGAAAAGAGAGAAGCAGAAAAGATTGGTTCTGAGTATACCTCTCCGACTAACAAAATATTGCCAGAAATTCAAGCATACATGACACAGGGATACGGGTGGGTTCCAAAATCGAATACTTCCCAACAAAGAGCAACTGGTATCGATATTTTTGAATGACAAACTCTTGGATGAAGTTACCTCGGATACATTCGGTCATTGCCCTGAAGAATACAAGTGACGCTTATTTGGTACGATCATGGGACGCTCAGAGATCATGTTCAGAGAGAAATTACAGCCCCTCTGAACTCAGAATGAATCCGCAAGCAACTCGATGATCTCTATATTTCTCTGCTTGAGAAACGAGAGTCTCACAAAAACCAAGACCTAGAAAAAATCAACACTGTTGAGATACCAAAATGACATCTTTCCAAGATATACCGTCATCTGGATCAACCTTGAGTAAGAAATGGGAATGAGATTCTTGGATACTGGATAAGTAGCACCTACCAGATTAACGAAGGAGTCCTCCCTCTCACGGCCCTTGCAAACCCTCCACTCAACAAACAAGAAGTAACTCCCACGAGTTGTCGATTGCGAGACGATACAGCAAATTTCGATTTCAACTACCGAATGCCAAATCGATACATCGCATCCACACTTCCGAAAAAAGAGGCAACTTACATACTCCAAGAAAGAAATAGAAGTCTTGAAAAAGAAGGGAAAATTCTGTTCACTGGTGCAGGATGTACGTATAACTGGCACAAACATCCCTCTTGAATCGAGGCCCCAAGCTCATGAGATAGGACAGAAGCACTCCGAGATATGGAGCTTCAATTTCCCAATAGAACGAGTTACTTCTACCTGATTGCTGTACCGCTCAACTCAGAAGACAGGAGAAAAACCAATTCAAATCAACTCCGTCTTTCCGCAAGCGAGTATGGAGGGACAAAAGATTATCTCCTCAAGGCATATCTTTTGGTGCGAGAAAAGCGTATCCTCAAACCAACACGGTCACTCTCTCTACGAATTCGAGAATAAATTTTGAGAATAAATAAGCCCCCGAAGGAGGGTGCCGCGCTATCGCCCTCCTTCGGGGGACTCATTCCCCTTGTTCATTAACATTCTTATGGAGCCTCTGTCATGCATTCATTCTGGACACTGTTAAAAGCCGAGTTTGCTGCTGAAGTAATTTCAAAAGCTCTCTTTTCTGGCAAATTCCCTCGAGCGATTGCTTGGAGTCTCATACTCGGGTACTTCACAGCAAAAACGATATACTCTTTGCTTCAGATTTTTGGGGCAATAATCAAACTGTGCGTACCCGATTCATTTCGGACAAGAAGAGTCTTAAAGAAGGCTCAGGAAATCTGCAAGGAGTTTGGAACCATTGGGACAATTCTTGATTCGCCATCTGGTAAGATACTCCAAATATCAGAACTCCGAGCACAACACTCCATCTGCATTCAGGTACAGCGACAACGATTCCGCATGTATGTAGATTTTTTTGGAGCAGAGGTTCCAATGGAATACCCATTAATCCAATCATTCTGCTCTCAAAGAATTGAACTTACTCGGGAATTTGTCCCGTATGTTGTACAACAGTTTCACCTCAACTTTCTTCAAGGAACATCATGAAATATGGAATCAAACTTATTCTCACGGCCTTCCTTCTTTTGTGGGGATATGCCGGAGCGGCAAATACGTTTATTCAAGCGGTTGACGAACAAGAACGTATTTTGAAGCTCTATCAATCCGGAGATATTTCCGAAACAGAAGCAGAAAGAGAGCTCTTCAGGATACGAAAAGTCATCCGAGAAGCTCAACAAAGTCAGTTTCCTTTCAAATATGGAAACCGAGGGATGTATACTGAAAATAAAACAACGGAGGCAAGTGAGTTGCGGGAAGATATGATTATGGTTCGTTTCTTCCTGGATAGATATGCCCCTTTCTGGAGAGTTCGAGTCGCAAACGCAACAGTCTTTGTTCTGGTAGTCTGTATAGGTGGACTGCTTGTCCTCCCCTATCTCCTCAGTAAGTATGGGGCAAGAAGCCTCGAGCATACGGTAAATACTCGTAACGCCGGATACCATGAAATCTCTCCCCCAGAACTCAGAAATACATACTACCCGAGTCCTCCTCAAGGAAGAACACTGGCCGAAGCCATGGGAACAATCCCCACTCAAAACCAACGAACCACCATCCAATCACAGGGACCCCTTCATAGCGGAGAAGTCCCTGTGCACCTACTCTAATCAATCCCACTAAGGAGAAACCATGTCTCAACACGATTACCCCTCATGGGTACTCAGAAACCCAACAGTATACAGAGAACGTCTTCAATACGAAGCACGCGAACTCTATCAAAAGTTTCCTCATATAGGAATTTATCGCTCTGGCCCTCTCATGTACCTTGAGGGGCCCGTCGTAACACTGAGCAAAAATCAGTATACGATTCGAGTCATATATCCTCCGAACTACCCCTACAAGAAACCCGAAGCCTATGTCCAAGACGACGATGTCATCGAATACTGCAAGCAAAGAGGAATGCACGGATTTCACCACCTTGGAGTATCGTCGGAAGGACTCCGACTCTGCATCATGGGGGAATCTGACCAAGTAAACAAAGGTTGGACTCCCAATCAAACGGGTATCACAATTTTGGAATACGCCATCATGTGGCTCCATGCTTACGAATTCAAAAAAGTTCGTGGGTATTGGCCACTTCCAGAGTAATATCATTCATTCACCATCATCTCAAAGGAGCGCATCATGAGTAAAAAAGAATACGTCATTCCCGGTCTGGAAGACGTAGGAGTACCTGGGAAACGAAATGTCGGACAACCGAAGGTAATCTCAGAAGTACTTGATTCCTACCGAGCAGGAAATGGGGTGGTAATCAAAGATACAGGAATGCCTGCAACCCAACAGGAAGTTCCATTTCTTGATCCAACAACCACTTCTCGGTTGGTAAACCTTCCAACGAGCATGGGCTCACCCTACACTATGCCAAATGAGCGGAAGGATACGCTTCTTCCATCTCTACAAAAGGCTCACGTGGTGGTGGTCGGTCTTGGTGGAGGAGCCCCCATTCCGGTAGAACTCTTAAAAGCGGGTGTCGGAGAATTCAGCTTGTACGATGCAGACACTCTTCAGGCCGAAAACCTCATTCGACACCCCTGCGGTATTGACTTTGTTGGGCAACCGAAGGCAGAAGCGACTCGGATATTTCTGGAAAGACAAAGCGGAAATGCTGTTTCCTGCAAAAGTTTCTCGGAAAATATCTTTGATTCAGAAACCATTGAGTCCAACATAGCACGTGCTCAACTTTTGGTTGTTGCAACCGATACAGAATCTTCCCGTTTCTACCTCAATGAAATTTCTGTACGATACGGAATTCCCGCCGTATTTGTCGGAATGTTTCAAGGAGGAATGGGCGGGGAAATCTTCGTATCCAATCGAGAATCTGGATGTTACTGCTGTCTTGCGGAATTTCTCGGAAGGAAGGAATTCATTTCTACCTATACAAATACCGTAGCGAAAGAATCCTGTACCTCATCCCGAGATACCCAAGCCATGCCCGGATTGGGTACAGATCAGGGGATATTGTGTCATATTGCTGCGAGAAAAGCACTTGATGTTTTGGCAAAATCTCCCCACCACTCTCTCCCATCTCTCGGAAAAAATTGGATTATTTTCTCGCTCTCAGGAATTCCAGGAATTCTTCCGGAAACACTCAGTTCACTCCAGAAAGATGTTCCAAAGAATCCGAATTGCAGCGTTTGCAATCCACAAATACTCTCAAAATAGCCCCCCCCCTTCTCTCCCTTCTTCCTCAAGAAGGGTTTTTTTATTCTTTCTTAAGCAATCGACTGAGAACCTCAAGGGCACGATTTCAAGGAATAAAGAATGGGCTCGTCGCAAGAGTAATATAAGCAACTCGACTGGCAAAGAATTGAATCACTCTCCGCTTCATTTCAAATGAAATATCATCCAATTCTTCAGAAAAAAAATCTAAATCGAGGTTCAAAATTGAGTTTTTTGGGAAAATCGAATCTATTTCGTTTGAATCGGAAGAATTCGGTATGCTCCAACGCTGAATTTCTCGAAGTAAATCTTGTTCACCCTCTATACGAACCACTTCTCCTATAAGTCAATCATTTTTGGCAGGAATAATATAGTTTCACACATTACATTCGTAGTTCACGTACTTCCATACGGCGCCCAAATCATCACGGCAGGGAAAAGGATTAGAATTTTCCCATAAGTCAGAGTGCATATCGATATGGATCAGAGTGGCCCCCATACCAATAATACCCTGCTTCAAGGCTTCATACCAAAAATAGAGGACATGGTTATGATTGTCCACTAATACTGCAGGGGTACCGGCAAAGGTACTCCGCAAAAAATACTCAAGCCCGTTACCCACAATCAAAACATCCCCTTCCATGCTGGCAAAAGCAATCTCTGAAGAGAGGGCTGCTTGAGCAAAATCACCTTCAATGCAAGAAGCAATTCTCAGTCCCTGCGGGAAGCTTCCCATATCAGTGTCCGAAGGAATAAAGGATGCATTCCCTATTCAAATGGGAAGATATACGGGAGTCTCGTATTTCATGTTTTTATTTCTCCTTGCTGAAGTGGGCATCTATCTTCTGAATAGCAAGCTGAAGCACATCCTCAATAAGACGATTCGTGGTGTCAATAACCAAATCGTACTGAGCCATATCATAGATATCAATCCCATAATACTGCCGGTAGCGAATATTCTCACTCTCTCTTCGAGTACGAATATTCTTAACAGTATCTTCTATATCTACATGAGATTCGACTCAGGCACGAGATTCATCATGGTAAATTCGCTTCGCTGCCTCTTCTGGAGGAACCGTCAAAAATATCTTAAACGAGTGAGGAACGCACCAGAAAGCAAGCCGCCCATCAAGAATAAAGTGATGTTCCTTCTCACCAAGAACACGAGATCGCTCATCAAGAATACGATCGATTACTCCTCCATCCCGCTCAGCCTCACGACCAAGATCTATAAGACTCACTCCTCTTTCCATGGCAAGCTCCCGCATAAGACCTCCCGCTGAATAAGATGTAAGTCCGTAATGAGCTACAAGACCTTTGGAAAGAGTGGACTTCCCAGCGCCGTGGTGTCCAGCAAGAGTGATAATCATAGAGCTCTGTAAGTATGCTTTAGGATATTTTCGCGAGTTTACATTTTTTTGCAAACGGATACTCTGCATGTATCCAAAACGTTCCTGCCATGTCGCTTCCTCCTTTTGAATATGATGCACTTCTTAATTGGTTCGCCAGCAATGGACGAACTCATTTGCCTTGGAGAAATCTTGACACAAAGACGAAGAAAGAGCGAGGATATTTTGTATGGCTTTCGGAAATTCTCCTTCAACAAACACAAGCGGAACGAGTTGTTCTATTTTACAAACGAATACTCGAAACATATCCAACAGTAGAGGACTTATCTCAGACCTCATACGAGCTCTTTTTCCCGCTCTACCAATGACTTGGATACTATAGTCGGGCGAGAAATCTCCTAAAAACCGCGAAAATTGTATCCGAATCATATGGATGAGTTTTCCCAGAAGATACAAACGAACTCCTCTCTCTTCCTTGAGTAGGAAAATACACTGCGGAGGCGATACGGTCATTTGCCTATCAAATTCCCACTCTTTGTTTCGATACAAATCTTGAAAAGATATTCTCACGGTATTATCATGGTTCTCGCTATCAAAAACTCTCCCCAAAAGAAAAACAATTACTTCTTGAAGCTTTCCAGAACTCTTCTTTTTCTGGAAAAAGCGCCCAAGTAAATGCTGCCTTCATGGATCTTGCAACCATCTGGAGCAAAAACCAAAAAGGACTTATAGATTTCTGAGCAAGTCCATTTTCTCATTGTCGTTTCACACAAACACAAGGAGAACTGGAGCAAGAAATACGAAAGCCCGTTCAGTATTTTCCGAAAAAAGATGCTCGAATTTTCGTGCACCTTCACGAAAACCATACCAGATATTTTTCTTCCGATATTCGGATATATACCCCCTTCAACTTGAACCCTTCAGAAGAGGATGTGCGAAAACATGTGCAGAATTTCTTCAGAACAACCTATCAGCTGGAAGTATCTGTTAGACCCCCTCATTTTCAGGAGTACATTGAAGATGTTCCTCATATTTGAGTATTTGCTCAGATACAATCAGGAACTTCCCAATTCCCCATTTTTGGCAAGGTGGACTATCTATCGTTCCTTGATTCCTTGCAAAAGCCAAACCAGTAGTCCATAGGTAAGAATACCTCCAAGAAGCGCATAGACAATTCCCATCAAAAGAGAAGGGAGATGAAATGCGAGAAGTGACATAGCAGCAATGGCTCAAAAGGAGAGGAGGGTTCCAAAAGTAAGAGAGAGGAGCACTCCAACTAAAACAATACTTCCCGTTGTAACCTGAAATGAATACTTCCTCTCCTTATCAGACATTCCGAGAAGTCCATAGAGTCTATACTGCTGGGAGAATAGAGGAATAATTCTCGTAAAAAGAGAGGCGACAGCACCAATAGCAAACAATACAAGAAATCCAAGAAATAAGGAGAGAACCGAAAGAATTGTATCGGTGATTTTCTTCACTTGAAGCGCTACTCTTTCTACATTTATGCAGGCTACATGGGGTCAAGAAAGTTGAGTAATTTTCGCTATGTCAGCTTCTATATCAGGAGAATTACGAGCAAGGAAATAGGTCTTAGGAGCACCAGAAAAAGCATCAGGGGAAACCTGGAAATAAAAGAACGGGGCAAATCCAGAGGACTTCCGAGCTCGAATGCCGGATACCTGCAAAGAAAACTTTCTTCCAGAAACAGAAAATTCGATAGCATCCCCTACATCCACTCAAAGCCGATCCGCAAACTCTTCATCCACAGTTACTTCTTTGGCAGAAGGATTTCCGCTTCCTCGAACCATTCCAACATCGTTGAGCGAATTAGTAGTAATGGAAAATTCTCGGGTAAATTCCCTTCCTTCCGGGGCGATTCAACGCACAGAAACAATTTTTCCTCGAATAATCGAATAGAGAGAGTCTGAACCATACGCATCACGAATAGCGGACACATCTGATTCTAGTATATTTGTTGCATATAAATTCGTACCCCCTGACTGAATATCAGTAAGAGTATGTCGAAAGGTATTTGTCACAACCAAAAAGACACAGGAGAGAGATAACGCAATGACAAGACTGAATAATATACTTCCCGTTGGAATTCCTGGACGACTCAGGGTTCGTATTCCATCAAAAGCCCAAAAGTGGTTACTCCTTAACCAAAAGAGTCGCTCCTTCAGAAAAAGAGGATATGAAATCTTCCATGGAAAAACCCTCTTCCAAATGGATTGTCCCCCCGTATCTTTCTCTGGATTTTTGTGGGGAGATCAAGATCTAAGGCATCGATACACTTGGGGGGCAAGTACTATGAAGATTCCTCCCGCTGTAACAGAAAACGAAAACATAATTGGGTCCGGGAGCATCTGAAACGAGGCTGCTTCTGGGAAGCGACGTACGAAAAAGATGATGGATTGTCCGATGCCAAAAGCGACAAGAGAAGAAAGGGCCCAGAGAAGTGCACCACCCATCAAAAATACTCCTACTTGCTGCCAAGATGACATGCCGAGTAACCGCGTAATCGAAAGAGCTGGCTGTACTGCTTCGAAGTATCGAGCCACCCCCGTATAGAGGGAAACAGCCGCGAATCCAAGACATACGCACAATATAAGAAGAGTGTACCTCCCAAATTCTTCTATGGTTTGATTCGACTTCTCTGCTTGGGAGAGATAGGAATCAACATCGAGTTTTTTATTAAACTTTTGAGCAGACTGTTCTTGGAGAAGTGCAAATAATCTCGTTGTTTCAGCATCACTCGGGGTCTTTATAAGGAGAGATTTCTGGAGTCGAGCACCCAAAGAAAGAAGTTTTGTTCCCTCAAGTTCTTCCATAGGAAGAATGACTACATACCCCTCGTCTCAGAAGCTCACCCCCACTTCGCTTGTTTCGTCGATTTGATGGGTAAATACAAGCGTTTTAGAGTCCAGTTTCAGCGTTTTACCAAATCGATCAATCACATTCTTGGTAGCAGAAATTTTCCCAGAAGCACGAGTCGAAGATGAATGAGTTCCTGAAGTCTCCGAAGCATCTCAAATCTGCGAGGTGCGATACACGGAATAGAGTGGATACCCTGAATTAACCGCTATTACTCGGATGAGTTCAGATTTGCCACTTGTGTCAAAAGCCGTGGTATAGAACTCTACTTTCTCAGCGAAATCATATCCCTCTTTCTGAGGGAGTATCTCCTGAATAGATTCTCGTATTGAGCCAGTGAATGTAGCATTTGCCGAGATACGAATATCCCCACCAAGGTACGGACGCATTTCAACAGAAATCGAACGCTGAACATTCTCTACAAGTTGACGAATAACCAAAACTCCCGTTGCGGCAAAAGTTACAATGAGAAAGAGAAGGAGGAGCGAGCGAGGAGCGCTTCGAAGAAGAACGCGGAATAAAGTATGCATAACGAGAAAGTATCTCCGAATACTCAAATAATACAAGCCTAGGATTTGGGATATGTCACCGATTTGGATGGGAGAATCGGGGGGAAAAGAGGAATTAACACTCCTTTCTCTCTTCGATATACAGAAAATAGTCAGTATACAACCTCCTCTTCTTTCACCGGAAGAGGGAGGGATTTTTTTGAAGAAGAAGAAAACATATACGTCATAAAGAAATTACTCTCCC
>JAVKLK010000015.1:0-5683 GCA_031539165.1 Patescibacteria group bacterium
ACCCCCCCCCCCCCCCCGTCAATGCCAAAATAAAAGAGCCCTCCAGGACTCTTTTAAAAAAACAAGCTGAATTATTTCTCTTCCACTTCTGCTTCTACCGTTCCATCATCTTTTGGAGGATTGGTATCTTTTACATTCACTCCATCCGATGATTCAGGAGTTCCCTTAGAGTAAATTTCCTGTCCGATTTTCATCATTATCTCCTGAAGAGCGTTACTTGCGGTAGTGATAGTCTCTTTTGTTGCATTCGCATCAGCAAGAACTTTTTTGAGATCTTCAATTTTTACACGAGCCTCTTCCCCCAGTTTGGCATCAAATTTTCCTTCGTTATCTTTCAGTGTTTTTTCTGACTGATAGACTGCAGAATCTGCCATATTTCGAGCTTCAATTGCTTCTTTTCGAAGTTTATCTGCCTCTCGGTTTGCTTCGGCCTCTTTCACGAGTGCATCCACTTCTTTTTCATCCATTCCGGTAGAACCCTGAATAGTCACTTTCTGCTCCTTCCCCGTACCTTTATCTTTGGCGGTGACATGGAGAATTCCTGAAGCATCTATATCGAAGGTAACCTCAATCTGAGGCACCCCTCGAGGAGCAGAAGCAATACCCGATAATACAAATCGTCCGAGAGACTTGTTATCCGTAGCCATTTCTCGCTCTCCTTGAAGTACATGGATTTCTACACTATCCTGATTATCGGCCGCCGTAGAGTATACCTGCGATTTTGATGTTGGAATAGTTGTATTTCGCTCAATCATACGAGTCATTACACCACCGAGCGTTTCGATACCGAGAGAAAGCGGAGTAACATCCAAAAGGAGGACATCCGTAACATCTCCTTGGATAATTCCCGCTTGAATTGCTGCTCCAAGTGCTACTGCCTCATCAGGATTCACCGAAGCGTTTGGCTTCTTCCCGAAGAGTTCTTCTACTTTCTTTTGCACCAGTGGTACTCGAGTAGAACCTCCAACAAGCACAACCTCATCGATTTGTGAAGGCTGAAGGCCGGAATCTTTCAATACTTTCTGACATGGTCCAACCGATTTCTCCACCAAATCAAATACAAGCTCTTCAAACTTTGCGCGGGTAAGTTTCATGAAAAGGTTTTTTGGTCCACTCGCATCAACCGTGATATACGGAAGATTGATATCTGTCTCAGTTACAGAAGAAAGTTCCTTTTTTGCCTTCTCTGCCTCATCCCGAATTCGCTGAACCGCCATAGGGTCCTTCGTCAAGTCAACGCCTTGATCTTTTTTGAACTCTTCGACAATCCACTCAAAAATACGCTGATCGAAGTCATCTCCTCCTAAATGAGTATCTCCATTCGTAGCAAGTACCTCAAAGGTTCCTTCCGAACCAATTTCCAAAATGG
This sequence comes from Patescibacteria group bacterium, assembly GCA_031539165.1. Lineage (GTDB taxonomy): Bacteria > Patescibacteriota > Gracilibacteria > BD1-5 > UBA2023 > CAIVSN01. Next base: position 1,370 of record JAVKLK010000015.1, read on the forward strand.
AAATATCAAAGGTTCCTCCTCCGAAGTCGTAGACCGCAATTTTTTGGTCCTTCTTTTTGTCCGTACCATATGCAAGGGCTGCGGCGGTTGGCTCATTCACAATTCGTTTCACATCAAGACCAGCAATTTTACCAGCATTAATAGTGGCTTGTCGCTGATCATCGTTGAAATATGCAGGAACAGTGATAACCGCTTCTGTTACTTTGGTACCGAGAAAACGCTCCGCATCTTCTTTGAGCTTCTCAAGTACTTTTGCTCCAATTTCTTCAGGGCGAACCGCCTTGCCCCCAAACTCAATGAGACATTCTCCATTTTCTCCAGCAACAACGGTAAATGGAACTGTTTTTAGCTCTTCCGTAACTTCTGAAAATTTTCGACCGATGAATCGTTTCGCTGATGAAATAGTCTGAGCAGGATTCATAACAGCTTGTCGCTTTGCTGTCATTCCCACAAGCGTATCATTGCCTTTGCTTGCAACAATAGATGGAGTCGTACGACCCCCCTCTGCATTGGGGATTACTTTTGCCTGACCTCCTTCCATGAAGGCAACACACGAGTTCGTGGTTCCAAGGTCAATTCCAATAATTTTGGACATATTTGAGAGATTAGTAATAGATCTCCCCCACTATAATCAAGTCCAAAACTACTGTCAAATTAATATTGGCACTTTTTGTATTTAAGTGCTAGTTTCGTAAAAAAGCTTCGGTTGGATAAAAGCAAAGCCCTTCCGTGAGGAAGGGCTTTTGATGGGGAATTACCTCCAGTAAGCTCCACTATCTGAGGTAGATTACTTCTTCTGGGGATTCTTGTTCTTAATCTCAGCAATCAAAAAACATACTGCAGTGATGCATAAAATTAGAAACAAAGAACCGACGAAAAAGTCTTCTCCTGCAATGGTTTTTCCGATAAAGTTCTCGACTTTATTAAGAAAGTTTACAACACTCATGATTTCGCTCCAAGAAATACTCCACCATCAGATTCCTCTGATAGAAGGAGTTTATTACAAACAAACCCTTCAATCTAGAAGGAACCGTACGATTATTTTAGCATAATTCTACAGCCTCTCATAAATATTATGGTTGACAAAACATCTTTCTCACTCAAAATCATTTATATTCTCAATATTCTCTATGAATCGATATCTTGATAGTCTTGACTCTGGCATAGTACTCTCTGGATCGTACTCACCCATTCAATGACTCGAAACAGTCAGAACCTATACTTCTCCAGATTTCTTACAGTATGTAGAGTCTCGAGCATGACTCCCTCTTGAGTGGACCAATAATCATCTACAAAGAGCCGTAGAGCCTCTGGTGCAGGAAGTGCAGCGATTTGCTGTACGGTTATGCGATAGTACGGAGGAGTTCGAATACCTCTGCTATGACATACGAGCACTGCGAGCCTACTTGAAAAGCATTGGAACAGATGATGCATCGATTGAAAGCGCATGCACTCATATACTCAAACGCAAAATAAGTGCCTTGAGCATTATTCGTACAGAATTTCAACTGTATCACGAAGCATTTTTAGATGGAAGAGTTCGAGTAGAAGCAGAACGTCCATTTTGGGAAGAGTATCCCAACGAAAACCATTAGAACGTCTCTACAACGTGTTTGAGAAGAATTCTTCTATCCTCAGGAAATTTGATGTTTTCGAGATAACTCACCACCTTTTCAAAGATGCAATATGGATTGTTTGAGCGGAAGAAGAATCCATTTCCCTCAAACTTCATAGGATTAAAATCTTTGAATACACCAGAAAAAACTGTTCTATCAGAGGTAATAGGAACTACTCCGGCTTTCATGCTTCTTACTAGGTCAAGCCCTTCTGATTCTCCATCATAAATAACGCAGTCAAATGCGTAGAGCTCATTTTCTGTGAGAATCGCGCGAGCTCCTGCATATCGACGAATCTCCTCATCCGCACTTCCGACGGTTACATGAGCAATTCCAATTGCCGAAAGTCCGTCAAGAATGAACGCACGGGTCAAATCATCGGCAATATGAACCAAGGCGAGAGTTCCTATAGATTTTGGGATGGAAAACTCCTCTTTGAGAGCAGTTTTTGCCGTTTCTTTGATTTTTCGAATTTCAGAGAGGTCCATTTTCCCAGAGAGAGCGTTCATATTTGTTTGAATATTTGTACTACTTGGCTATGGTATCATACGAATCAATTCACATCAAAAAACCTCTCTTGACGAATGCATAAGAACTTTTGGAAAGAACTCGCAGAACAATGACCCATTGTGGCACTTGCCCCTATGGACGGATATTGTGATAGTGCCTACCGGCAGATAAATAAGCAAATTGCTCCTCACATTATTCCCTTTTCAGAATTCTATAGCGCGGATGGCCTGGTACACTCAAAAGACTTAGCAGCCCGTGTACTCCCTCATGCAGAAATCGAAAAGCCTCTCATTATTCAAATCTTTGGGAAAGATCCTGAGAAATTTAGACAGGCAGCCATTCTTATCGAATCGTACGGAGTAAGTGGAATAGATATCAACATGGGTTGCCCCGCAAAAAAAGTGGTCAAAAGCGGTCATGGCTCTTCCCTTATGATCAACCGAGATACTGCCTTCAAGATTGTTGAAGAAATGGCAAAAGCAGTGAAGATACCCATCTCTGTAAAGACTCGTCTCGGGTGGGAAAACCCAGAGCTCTTGATAGAATTTGCCAAAGGATTGGAAAATGCCTGAGCAAACCTGATTACGGTGCATGGACGAACCTACAAACAAGCTTTCACTGGAAAGGCAGACTTCCAAGGAATTTATGAACTCAAGCAAGCTCTGAGCATTCCCGTGCTTTGTAACGGAGATGTTATGAATCATGCCGACGGTATACAAAAGATTACTCACCCGCTCAATCGAGAAACTTCGGTCTTCCCCTCGGACTCACAAACAAGAGAAAGGCACCCTGCGGGAGAAGAGGCAAAAAACCTTGATGGATTCATGATTGGAAGAGCTTCTTTTGGGAATCCTTGGTGTTTTCTTCCAGATGGGCGAAAGCCAACCCTAGAAGAAGTTCTCCAAACTATGGAGCTTCATGCGAAACTTCTCATCGAAACAAAAGGACAAAAATGAGCCCTTGAGATTCGGAAGCATCTCGTGCAATATCTTCACGGGTTTCCTTGAGTGAAGGAATATCGAAATCGGCTTGTGCACACCGAAACACTCGACGATGTTCATGGTGTGACCAAGGATATCCGTACTGCACACGGAGAACTCCTTGTACAAACTCTTGATCAGGGTGGAGCCTTCGAAGAGGCTTGGGATCAGTGTAATGGATAGACGAGAGCCTGATCCAGCTTTCGTAATTAATTCTGAGCAGAAATAGGAACAAGAGGCACACCTCTATCTTGAAGAATAGACAGTACATTTGATTCTGTATTCTTTCGGCTTGAAGGAATACCAAACTTTGCCCGCAAGATTCTATACATTGGCCAAAAATGCGGTGATTTCTCAGAAGAAATAATTTCAGTCCAGCGGTCATCATCATCCTTTCTTGTGTTCCAGAAATGATTCTGAAGAACTCTTCCATCATCCCATATCTGGTATTCAGCAAGATTGCCCACTGTAAAACGATTCTGTCGAGAGAGCAGGTTAAGCATGACTTTCTCTCGAGCAATCTCACCTCTTTCGATAGCATGATGTTCCTCGATTCATTTTTGAAGAACCTCCCACATATTGCCTTCCGTATTTTCCCGTATTTCTCGCATCTGAAATTCAGCAAGTGTCAGCCCTTTCCCCTCTTCTCGAGCACGCCGGAGAGCTCTGTGGTAGCGAACCTCAAGAGAAGCTACTAATTCTATATGAATAAGCTGCTTTATACGATTTCGCAAAAAAAGAATCTGTCCAAGCTGTGCCGTTCATACAAGAGTCATGACCGAATCCGGAACCTGTTCTAGAAGCATCTTTACCAATACTGCAGAATCTCCTGTGGAATCAGAAAGTTCTCGACTAATATCAACGAGCTGCTGTCGTGTTGGACCCTGGATACCCCTCCTTTCCGCTTCAGAACGCAATACATCACTTACTGTTCGTTTCTGAATACCAAAATCACGGGTGAGCCAATCACCAATATAATCCTTCCCACTCGCAGGAAGTCCAGTTAATAAAATGATGGTTCGTGATTCTATATTATGAAGAGAATCGACTCAGGCATTGCTCATACTTTGAATAGTATAGAAAAATGACAAAATAAAAAATATATTTCTAATACATATTTTCCTAATTCCTTTGGGGGGGGGGGGGGGGGGGGGGGGGGGGGGGGGGGGGGGGGGGGGGGGGGGGGGGGGGGGGGGGGGGGGGGGGGG
>JAVKLK010000001.1:0-16729 GCA_031539165.1 Patescibacteria group bacterium
ATGTGCACGAACAATATCAAGTGGCTTAAAGGCAGATCCTCCAAGAAGATTTTCTACAAATCAAACAGCCCCAACGATACTCTGAGAGTATTCTGGAATGCCATCGAGATACCAGAATGTAGACAATACCGCGGCAGCGCCAGCCATGTCAAGCTTCATATCTAACATGGCACTGTCTGGCTTAATTTGGAGCCCTCCTGCGTCAAAAGTAACTCATTTCCCAATAAGCGACTTACTCGGCACACCCTTTCATCGACGAAATACGAGAACTACTGGAGGAACATCGGATCACTGTCATACGGCACAGAGCATGCCGAATCCTTGCTGCTGAAGTATTTCAAGAGACAAAACCTCTACTTGTGTGTGTTTCCAGGGAAGTGAGGTAATGATTTCTTGAATCTTTTGCGGGTTTTTATGGTTTGATGGAGTATTTACGAGATTTCTCGCAAGAAATACAGACTGAATCTTTCTTGAGAGCAACGGAGAAATTTCTTTTTTTTGCCGAGCTGACAGAATAAACTCGTAAGTCGGAACCTCCTTCTTTGAAGAAAGAAACTCCGTGTATCGATATACCCCGTAAGCAAATCATTCAATGCTCTCGGATACTGGGAGTGATTCTGCTATGTACACGGAAGTGGAACCTTCAATAGAACGAGCCGACTGAGCAATCTGGTGAATAGGGAGGTCTTCTTCTCCTATTCGGATGATGTGAATAGCTTCATGCTTTGGATGACTCGCTCGAACGCACAAGAGAGTCACCTCCTTCCTTGGAGTGTCTGCAAAATGCGACATAACTCCTGATGTAGCAAACTCTTCGGGGATTTCTGACTCATGTGACACAATGATACACACTTGTTTCTTGGTGTACTGGGATGAAATCTCCAAAGGGAATTCGGGGAGAGAGTAGGTCATATGAGTATTATTTACGAATTTGTAGATAGCTTACAAAGAAGAGTACTGAAAAAAGAAGAAGAAGTCCAGAAAATTCCAGTATCCCAGAAAATCAAACCCTCCAAGCATATATGCTTGTACTTCCAATTAGTGTAACAACCGCAAGAGTTTGGAAGATATATTCATCCATTTTATGAGGAGTTCGAATCAGTCTTCCAAAATATGTCAGTCCTAGCGTAAGGAAGAGGGATCCAAAGAAAAATCAAAGAAATGTTTCTGGCTGTCCAATGTATGCTGCGTAGAGAATGATTGGAATTACGACTGCAAAAACAAGACTCGGATAGTTTTCGAACCGTGTATGTACATAGACATTGAAGCTGAGTGACACAAGGAGGAGTGCTCCTGTAAGGAGACTCATATCTCAAAGAATGAGAACAGAGAGGAGTATTGTTGCCGCATATATTCCAAAAAGCGACACGGCACGGATGAGTTCTCGAGTTTTTTGAAGTCTTGGCGAAGCGGCCGATTCAAAACAAAAAATAGAATACAGGAGAAGCGAGGTGCTCGCAGAAAAAAGACTCATTCCGTCAAACAAAAATACCACCCCAGCAACCCAGGCGAAGTAAATTCCCATCCAAAGACAAATAGTAAAGCCTACTTTCCTTCCCAGAGATATCTGTCATTCATCTTTCCACATGAGAATAAATAGCGCTCCTACGCAGAGCCAGTATCCGAGAAGTTCTTGGAAGGAAATACCCCTCTCAAATCAAAAGAGTATCAACACGATTGATAGAATTCACACTATGCCCAAATTCACCTCCCCTAAAATTCGAGCCGTTTGATTTTGGAAGAAGTGGAAATAGGCCGCAATACCGACAATCAAAGAAACGAGAATTGAGAGTCAGCTCGAAAAATCTCGAATCTGAAAGTGAAGTAAGTCAGAGAGTCCGTAAATAGCTCCAAAAAGAGCAAGGTAAAACAAGATAACAGCAACAAAAATTGCTGATTGTGAAAAAAATTGAATAATTCTATTCCCGAGAGCAGCCTGCAGAACTCTCGTTTGAGAGGGAATATCTGCATGAGATTCTGACTCCCGTGATCAAAAAATGCGGAATGGGGCAAAGAAAAAAAATGCCAAAACTCCACCAATTCAGAAAAGAGCTGATTCAAGATTTGCTCCAAGAATATAAAAGAGGATGGCAAAGAATATATGAACGATACTCGCTACGATAAACACGGCTAAAAGTTAACTTGTAGGGCAAAGGCAACAAACAGGAAAATCCCTCCCCCTACAAGAGCAGAAGAAAAGCCTTTCGTTCTTCAAAGTATGAGGGCAGCTACCACAAAAATAGATCAAATGAAGGAAACTGGAGAAAGAAAATCGGAAAGCCTTCATCCCGGAAGAGTAGTAACAGAAAACACAATAATGGAAAGCATGAGAACATACAAGAGTGTATCTGCAAAACTCCGAATTATATAGGCAATAACATCTTCATAGTAGAGAATGCCTTTTGTGATTTTTGTGTACGAAATATATTTTTTTTCAACGCGAGACTCGAGAATAAGAATATTTTGTTCTAGAAGACGCTTCTTTAGAAGAAGGCGGTCTTTCTTGGGAGAATTTCCAAAAAAGTTCCGCCAGAGTTCTTTTTTCACCTCTTTAAGTTTCTCTCGGTAGATAGAGAGTTCTCTGAGATTTTTAAAATAAATAAACCCATCAGATTCAGGGGTCGTTGTCGGTTTTTCGGATTCTGGCTGAGAAAATGAGGTCTTTATATCCGAAAACATCTGCTTCATTTTCTTTTTCACAGTTTCCATTTCGCTCCCCACTCTTCTGTTTGAACCAAGATCTTTGAGAAGCGAGTTGGTTTCTCGGAAGAATTGAGACTTCTTTAGCTCGTGATTCTGCGTGGCTATCTCCATTTCTAGTTCCCCTACTTTTAGAAGAGCAAGTTCCCCAATAGTTCGAAGTTTATCAATATTTGTACTCTGTTTTGTCTGTCGGAGAGCAATAATAATTTGTCGTATTTTTTCGATTCTTTCAGGCTCGAAGTTCCCAGAATACTTCTCAACAAACTGTTCCATCTTCTGAGAAACAGACAGGAGAATTGCTTGGTATTTTTGGACCTCTCGTCAAAGATATCAAAAGTTTTGAACCGAATCGGTTGTTTGTTGCGATTTTTGAGGAAGTGCCTCTTGTTGTTGTTTTTGTACCGGCGCAGCTTCTGTATTTCTTTTCTTAAACTCGAGATAAGACTCTCGTGTTTTTGCAGTAGTGTACATTTTTTCATTCTCCTCAACATCTTGAGATGTATAGATTCGAATGACCTCATATCCAAGATCATCAACAAGTTTTTTGTAGGCCTTCAGTATATCGTCTGATCGAATTTGACCTGATTTTTTCTGTCAGGAAAGAAGTATATCAAAATAGAATACCGAATCACTCTGCACTGGAGCTGCAGTCTCACGAATTTCTATAATGGAGTACCCCTGTGAATGGAGACTCTCTCTTGCGAGTACTTCGGAGTCAAACTTCACCGTGAGTTCAACCCGTTGATTATTTTTTGCTGCAACTACGCGGTAGAAAGCCATACTTTAAGAAGAGAGCTGTTCCTTTCTGTACTGATTCAAAATAGCAACCATGGCTCGTGTTTCTGTTTCGGAAAGCATAGATCAAAAGGAGCGAGCCACTTTTCTATCTCACTCCGTGAGGGGAGAATTTGAGTCAAGAGACGGTTGTTTGTCCAGTTTCATAAAACGGATTATATACTATCCATCAAAATATTAAAGGAATTCTGTTCTTTTTCTTTTTCAAGACTTTCTTTATCTCGAACTTGTTTGATGGTGGATGATTGTTTTTGTTGGAATGATGAGCTCCGCTTATCCTCAATTGTTGAAACAAAAGTCTGTATTCTCGCATACAACATATCCAAGGCAGGTCAATCGAGAACCTCTAATGAATTCAAGAATAACTGTTTTTGAACATGATCAATGGCGAGTCACTCAATAAGCTCCCTCAAAAGGGTTACTCGATCATTCTTTTTGGAAATCTTTTTTAAAACAGCTCAGAACAACATAGAAAGACTATATAGATAAATATAAAGTTAACTAATTTAGTTTAATAATATATAAGGAGGTTTTTCTTAAAACACGGAAGAGTTGTTTTACAGAAGAAAGATCCATTTAGTTTTTAACATACTCTGTAAAAGTTATAGCTTGAATAGGCTGAATGGAGGAGGATTTTTTTAGTTTTTTCACAATGTTTTTATATAAAAAATTCAAGAAGGCCCGTTTCATGGATTTACAGATATTTGTTAGGAAATTTGTTGATTCGCAATACAATTTTCGCAACTCATTTTTTCACAAATTGAAAGATTTTTCTCTGGGACACCACCGTGGTCTCACACTCTTGTCTATAACTGTAGCGTTTGCTGCGTGATTTTTTCTTCGTCCAATCGTAGGAATTGAATTCCAGCCAAAATCAGCATTTGTACAAAACAGTCCGCTCTCCTGAATTTCCGAACTTCCTCTCGGACCACTTCAACAAGCCTTCTCCGTTCTGAAGCAAAATTATTTTTGATACGAAACGCTCCAAAAAGAAGCATTAGTGGAAGGAATGATTCAGGGTATGATGGGATCGCTCAAAGATAAACACTCTCTCTATCTTGACCCATCAGAGACAGAAAATTTCAATCAGGCAATCCGGGGTAATTTTGAATGAATTTGAGCCTATGTGTGAAAGACACAATCCGGAGTTGTTATTCGTCAAACATTTGAATGATCTCCCGCTCGAGAGGCTGGGATTTTGGAATGAGATATTCTTGTTTCTGCAAACTCTGAAAAATTAGCAGACCTTTCTCTTGAAGAGGCAGTTAAAAAAATTAAATGACCAGCAGGAACAGAAGTGGAACTCGCAATTATGAGACCAAATACTCAAGGAATACTCAAGAAAAAAGTAACTCGAAGAAGTGTTCAAGTCCCCTCTGTTATTTCAAAGATGGTGGAAGGTACGACTGGACTGATAACGGTTTGAATTTTCTGAGAAACAACTCCGAAGGAATTTCTTACAGCCTACTCGTCTCTTACTCAGTCTGGGATGACAGGACTCATTATTGACTTGCGAGATAATCCTGGCTGACTTCTCTCCACCTCCGTTGCAATGCTGGAGCAATTTATTCCGTCGGGAGACCTGCTTGTAGAGACTCGATCAAATACTCAAGAGCTTACTCAGAAATACTTTTCTGAATGACCCGGTGATAAAAAGATACCAATAGTTGTTCTTATTAACGAAAACTCTGCCTCTGCCTCCGAAATTTTTGCTGGAGCTATTCAGGATTACGGAAGGGGTATTGTGGTAGGATCGCAATCCTATGGTAAAGGATCCGTGCAGGAGATTTTCCCACTTTCTAATGCAGGAGAGATTAAGGTTACGGTAGCTCGATGGTACACTCCGAAATGAAAATGAATAGATGGTGTTGGTATTAAACCAGATATTGAAGTAACAGTTGAACCAAAAGATTTTGAAAATAAAATAGACAGAATTCTCATAGAATGAAAGAAGCAGATTCAAAAAATGAGACAATCAAAGAAATAGAAATCTTTATTTGCGGTATTTTTCCAGCTATGAACCCTATTCAAGAACAAATATTTTCTCTTATTGACTCAGAGCTTCTGAGACAAGAACATGAAATTGAGCTCATAGCCTCTGAAAATTATGTATCACCGAATGTTCTTCGGGCGAACGGTTCCATTCTCACAAACAAGTATTCTGAAGGATACCCAGGAAAACGGTATTACGCGGGGCAGATATATATAGATCAGATTGAAAATCTTGCCATAGAAGGAGTGAAAACGCTTTTTGGTGCTGAATATGTCAATGTTCAGCCGCTTTCTGGATCTCCGGCAAATCTTGCGGTGTACAGTGCTTTACTCCAGCCAGGAGATACTATTTTATCCCTTCGGCTTGACCATGGGGGGCATCTTTCTCACGGACATCCAATGAATGAGTCGGGAAGACTCTATACATTTCACTTCTACTGAGTAGATCCAACTACTGAGAGAATCGATATGAATGAGGTTCGTCGACTTGCTCTTGAGCATAGGCCAAAAATGATAGTCGCAGGATTTTCTGCATATTCTCGATCTTTGGACTGGAAAGCATTCCGTGAAATAGCAGACGAGGTGGGAGCTCTTTTGTTTGCTGATATAGCTCATATCGCAGGACTCATTGCTGGTCGAGTGCTTGAAAACCCAGTTCCTTACTGTGATGTTGTTACTACTACAACCCACAAAACACTTCGATGACCGAGAGGGGGGATTATTATGGCAAAAGACCGGTATGCAAAGGATATTGCCCGAGCGGTGTTTCCTGGGTGTCAGGGATGACCACATGACCATATCACCGCCGCAAAAGCTATCGCATTTGCTGAGGCAAATACTCCAGAATTTCGTCAGTACTGCCAACAAGTTCTTGCTAATGCTCAAGCCATGGCAGAGTCTTTTGTTCAAAAATGAGTCCGAATCGTTTCAGGGGGAACAGAGAATCACTTGCTCTGTATAGATGTTGCAAAGTCATACTGAATTTGAGGAAAGGAAGCAGAAGAGATTCTTGAATCTATTGGAATATCGGCAAATAAAAATATGATTCCATTCGATACAAGAAAACCAATGGATCCATCTGGGATTCGTGTGGGAACGCCAGCTGTAACAACTCGCGGAATGAAAGAAAAAGAAATGTGACTCCTTGCGCTTTATATAGATGAGGCTATTCGAGCGAGAGATAATGGACAGAAACTTCAAGAGTTGAAAATTGCTGTGGAGGCTCTCTGTAAGCAGTTTCCTGTGTACACTCATTCAAATATATGGACAACTTAGACACAATTGACAATTGGGATGGGGGATGAATCGAGACGGTTGCCTCTGGCCCATCCGAACAATCAGAAAAACAAAAAGAGAAAGCAAGCAAGGCCTTGGCTTGAATTCAACGAACCCAAAAAGATGAGTCAAAAAGCCGAAAACAGTCGGGTATCCTTGCTAAAGCTATTGCGGTAATTCTTCAATCTGGGCATCAGGAGGCGATTCTTCCTCCGCTTTTTCTTCTACTGGAAAAAGAGATTCCAGCGCATATTGTCTTGGCGCTTGTGTGTATATCGGAGAACTCCGTTTTGCGTTTTACCACCGAAGAGTTGCACTATCCAAATACTTTTCCCACTGTAACTCCGAGGGATGTGCCGGTTGTTTTTGATGCAGAACACCTCCATGACTCAGAAAAGCGGTATATAAACCAGTGGATCGACTTTGTGTTTGTCTTGATTTCAGAAGAGGTTTCCGTTCTTGCAACACAGAAATTTATTGCCCAACTTAAGACAGGAGTCCGAGCTGATATTGTACAGGCACTTTCACAGTTTCTTTCTTTATTTTTCTTTCAGCTTCAAATAACTCCAACTCCTGCTATACGTTCGTATGCGAAATTTATCGTTGAACAGATGGAGAAGAAGCTTCATCAGATTTATGTCACTGATATAGATACCGGAGAGAAAGTCAGACTATAATTCCAACCGAAGTGAGAGCTATATAGTAGGACTCTTCTGATTCAAAAGTATATCTTGGAGAAAGTTCCCCGAGTCAGGAGGCTACCGCCTGAATCCAAGCAAGTCAAAAATAACAGAAATGACCTATGGCATAGGATACCGGTGCCACCCAGGTGAAACAGAGTGCGAGAGCGCCGCTTAACATAGCCATACCCACCACAGGTCAAACAAGTATATTTGCGAGAATTGACCAAGGAGAAAAATTCTGAAAGATCCCAATACTCACAGGAATTGTCCATAGTGCCGCAAAAATACTGAGTACGGTTGCCTGCAAAAACCAATCAGCCCTTTTTGTTGCACGAATTCCCACCAGTATTCCGAGTGTTGCGAGGAAAGAAAGTTGAAATCCAGCATCGTACACAAGGCTGTAGGGGGAGAAGATGAGCAAAACAATTGCAGCAAATAGAAGAACTCTCAAAGTATCGATTCTTTTTGAACCATGAAGGGCAATCGCCCCTATGATTCCCATAATTGCCGCACGAAGAACGGGTACATCTCCGCCAACGAGACTCACATAGCTCACAACCGTTCCAATGCTCAAGATAAGTCGCCATCTCTTGGGTACCCACCGATAGATATATCCACATATACTCAGAACAAAGGCTATGTTCGATCCGCTTACAACAGTTATATGAGAAAGCCCGATATCTCTGTATAATCAACGAAACCAATCATCGATACGACTGGCATCTCCAATAAGAATTCAAGAAAGAAGGGTTGAATGAGGCTCGGGGAGAAGTTCCTCTATTTTCTTGAGGAGAAATTTTTTGAAGTGAAGACGGAGAGGGGCGTCTGTTGAAATGGTTTCAAAAGAGCTGTAGGATATACTGCCTATTCTTCCTCGTGCCCAGTCAGCCTTCGTTCCTGGTTCCCATTGGACTCAGTTGAAGCGGAGAGTGTTTCAGAGGAGAGATTCTCGCTGAGGAGGTATTTTTACCGACAGGATAAAGTTCTCTGTTTTAAGAAATACTTTAAGTTGTCCTGATTGAATTCCTGAGACTGACTCAATAACTCCAGTAAGGCTTTCTGGGTTTTTTCTGAAAGAAAATTGGGAGTGCGCTTCTTCCATTGAGGAAGATGAGACCCACAAACAAAGGCATGCAAGAAACGGGATGCAGGCTGCTATTGATACAAGAGGGAGGCGTACTGCTAGTCCGAGACAAAAAATTATTCAGGCGATACCCCAAGTGTATTCGGGTATATTTTCTCCCAGAGAGAGCACTCCAAGAGAGATAATAAAGAGGCACCCATAGAAAAAGAAGTACCAACCTCTCCCCCAAAGAGAGGAGACTACAGGTGATTTGAGGCTATTTGACGCTTGAGCCATTTTCCAGCAATGAAAATACCGATAAGCGCGCTAATTTGAGTAAGATTGAGACCAGAATACAGGCGGAATATGTCTTCATTTCCCGAAAAGAACTCTCCACAAAAGAGAAGTATCGAGAACATTCCAATTCCCATATACCCAATAAATCCAGGGATTTTAAGGGCTTCTTTGAGAATATAGAGAGCAGAGAAAAGAATGAATGATCCGAGAGAATAGAAGAGGGCGAGGGGGATAATTGCGGAAGTATAGGGGATGTTTGAGGCGTCTCATCGATACACTATACCAATAGGAAGATTTGTCGGCGTTCCATATATTTGCCCCCCAAGAAATGCGGCGATATATCCAACTATCGCAGAGAAGAGAAATGAGAGAACTAAGACATCAAGGTATTTTTCTTTTGGCTGTTGATATCGATACAGCTTATACGAGAGGGCAAGAAAAAATCAAAGCACTCCCCCCACAAAAGACATATTGTAGTCTGTCATGATGAAGAAGTTCAGAAGTCTGTCCTCCACGAGGTACTTATAGTCTCGCCACTCTGCGATCACAAAAATAAGGCGAGAAAAGAAGAATGTTGAGAAGACAAAAAGGAGAGCATTCCCTATGAAGAAATTGGAATTGAGTCAGCTCTTCTTGCACATCTTGGCAATCATGTAGCTCAAGCAGGCAAAGGCAATGACGAGTCCGAGGCCAAATGTGTAGATTCGAATTTCCGTGAACGGAAGGGTGAAAAATGGGAACATAGTGATTAACGGGCATATTCAATAATACGCTTCTCTCGGATGAGGTTTACTTTCACTTCTCCTGGATAGCTGAGGTTTGCTTCGATTGAGCCGGCAATTTCTTGTGCAAGTTTTTCTGCGGCAAGATCAGAGATGGTATCTGCATCAACAAATACCCGTACTTCTCTTCCTGCGGAGAGGGCAAAAGCTTTGGAAACTCCACTAAAGCTCATAGCAATATTTTCCATTTCCTGGATTCGTTTCACGTATTCTTCTGCATTCATTCTTCTTGCACCAGGACGAACCGCACTTATCGCATCAGCTATTTGAACGATTTTCGTTTCGATACAAATCTGTGGCACGCCATCATGATGCCCCTCAATAATATTAGTAAGCTTTTCATCGAGATTGTACTTTCGAGCAATCTTCCCTCCTATTTCTGGATGAGTTCCTTCTATGTCGTGGTCGAGGGATTTCCCTATATCATGGAGAAGTCCTCACTTCAGAGCCAGTCCAGCATCCGCTCAAATGAGCTTTGCAATAGCCTCGGCAATATAGGCAACCTCCTTTGAGTGCATGAGAATATTCTGTCAGTAACTCGTTCGAAACCGAAACTTCCCAATGAGTGGTATGATTTCTTCAGGAATTCCGATAATCCCCATTTCATTCAACGTTTTTTGTCCCAAGTCGTAGATAAGTTTTTCTGCCTCTTTTTGATTTTCTTCAACAATTTCCTCGATGCGAGCAGGTTGAATTCTTTTGTCTTCAATAAGAGCTTCAAGAGATTTTTTCGCAATGTATCTTCGAAACAGATCGAAGCTCGAAATAAAGACAGTGTCGGGAGTGTCATCAATAATAAGAGAAACTCCCGTTGATCGTTCAAAGGCGATAATATTCCTTCCTTCTTTTCCGATGAGTTTCCCTTTTATGTCGTCGGATTCAAGGTGAATGATGGTTTGAGTGGTTTCTCCGGTAACATCTCAAGCGTACTGCTGGATTGATTTGATGATAATTTCTCTCGCAATCTCTGCTTCTCGTACGTGAAGGTCTTTTTTCTTTTTTTCGAGAAGCCCAAGAATATCTGATTCAAAACGCTCCTCTGTTCGTTTTAGGAGAAGCTCTCGCGCTTCTGACTCAGAGAGATTTGAAACTCGAGAAAGTTCTGTTCGCAGTGCTTCTGCATCTCGTTCTTGCCGAAGTATCGCCTCGTCGAGAGACTGTTCTTTTTCTCGAAGCGTTTCAAATTTCTTCTCTATTTCTTCAAAGCGACGATCAATTCGCTCCTCTCGGGCAATATTTTTTTGTTCGAGCTCCAGAATTCGCTGCTCCTTTTCTTTTAGATCTTTTTTGTCTCGTTCAAGAGATGCTCGGTATTCTGAATCTACCGATGCCTTGTATGTTCCAAACCGCTTCAAAGAAACTGCATAGACTCATCCTCCAGCAAGGATGCCCCCGATAAGAAGGGCAAGGAAAAACATTGGATTCATTGTTGAATGTGTAAGAGAGAACTTCCGAAACCTCGAAAGCATTTCAATTCTGCGCTTGTGATAGGATACTGAAATTTTGGATATGTCAAAGGAACGCCCGCTTGCTTTTTCCTAAATTTTAGCATTATGGAGCCATGTCAAAAGCTCTTTGTACCGAATGTCAATTTCTCTATGATTCCCGCCAAGGAATCCCGGAATTTCATATTGCAGCAGGAACGCCTTTTGGCGCTGCAGATGATAGTATCTTTTCTTGTCCTCAGTGTGGATCATCCAAAGATATGTTTATGGAGATACAAGAATCTCCCGTGGAAGTCGAAGATCCAAATGATCTTACTGAGATGGAAGCGGAGCATGTTCCACTCTTCTTTTTTGAGAATGAGGAGCTTGTTGTTCGTGTTGGAGCTGCGGGTATGGAGCATCCGCAAGAAGTGGATCATAGTATAGAGTGGATAGAAATTCGAGATGGAGCTGACGAAGTTGTCGAACGTGTCTACTTTGGCGAAAATGAATCCCCTGAAGCTCGATTCTCTCTTGATGAAGATGAGGAATTCTCGGTATTTGCATGTTGTAGTGAACATGGTATTTGGAAATGAATTTCCCATGAAAGTACAGGTTTGTAAGGGGCGCTCTTGCACGGAGAAAGGTGCTCAATATGTAGAGCGCCGTCTCATGGCTGATGTGGATCGACTTTGGTCGAATATCCCAGATGTTCAGATTGAGTCTTGTCTGTGTCAGGGGAAATGTCAGCAAGCCCCCAATGTTTTGTTTGAAGGAGTACTTATTTCTCGGGCCAATCCGGTTGTTGCAAGTGAACAACTTACGAATAGACTCAAACAGTATATTTCTTCAAAATCAGCAAAATGAAAGTAGGATTTGTTGCCCTAATTGGAAGACCAAACTCGGGGAAATCCACCCTCTTGAATGCTTGCATTGGAGAATCTCTTGCACCAGTAAGTCCAGTACCAAACACCACTCGTGTTGGACTGAGGGGAATCTATACGACGGAGCAGACTCAGATTATATTTATTGATACTCCGGGTTTTCAAATGCAGGACGATCTCATGGGGACAAAGATTCGAAAGGAAACAGTTACCGCTCTCAAGAAGGCGGATGTTATTTTGAGAATTGTGGATGCCTCTCGTCCAGCGGGGGAAGAGGATGCTCGAATCGATGAGCTGCTTGCCTTCATGGGAGGCAAAGTCCTTCTCGTTTATACAAAGTGTGATCTTCCTATTGTTCAAAGTCCGAAAGAGGAGAGTATTTGTGTTAAAAAATGAGCTATACCAGTCGAAGTTCTCGTATCTCGAATAGCGAAACTTCTTCCGGAGTGAGAGAGGCTCTACGACCCAGAGTACTATACAGATATTCCTCCAAGTGTACGAATCGGTGAAATTATTCGAGAACAGGCGATTCTGCGAGTGAAACAAGAAATCCCCCATGCGCTCTATGTTCATGTCGAAGATATCGAGCACACCGAGAGGCAGATTCGGATTCTTGCGTATGTTGTAGTAGAACGGGAATCTCAAAAGATTATCGTAATAGGGAAAGCGGGGGCAATGATACAGGCTATAGGGTATGAGTCGAGGATGCGCATAGAAGAAATGTATGAGAAGCCCGTGTTTCTGCAGCTTCGAGTTCGCGTCGAACCGAATTGGACGAAGAATCCAAGAACTATAGAGCGTTTATTTCAACAACATGCTTAAGCTGAGTGCAAAGTCCGAATATGCTCTTCTCTTAGTGAGATATCTTTTGGATAGACAAAATCAGCGACACTCTCTTACTCAGATTGCTCAGGATTTGAGTATCTCAGAGACACTTTTGAGAAAGATTACCTCGGATATTGTCCGAGCGGGAATATGTACCTCTCTTAAGGGAAGATTGGGGGGGATTCAAATTGCTCACTCAGACGTTATGGTCTATGACGTGCTTGGAGCTGTTGGGGAAGATCTTTCTGTCGCACTCTGCACGGAATCTTCCTGTACGAAGGAATCTTCTTGTAGAATTTCTCCCACTCTGAAACGGATTCAGAGAGGAATGGAGGCTCTTTTGAAAATAACTCGAGTATAAGTGACTTCCTACGATTTATTCGCCGATTCATTCGCTCAAACAAGGAAAAAACCGTGGCCCGATATAGCTGAACTTTTAGCACGGACAAAAAGTATTCGATCCGATTTTTGAGCGGTTCTCGATGTTTGATGTGGATCGGGGAGACTCTACGGAATACTCCAAGCAGAGCATAGTACAATGCATTCCTATCTCTGAGTAGATGCTTCGGGAGAAATGCTTCGTATTGCTCGTCAAGACTGGGGTAACTTTTTCCAGCAAACAGATATGCGAGAATTGAGCAGTATTTGAAAGAAATTTGATACGGTTTTTTTTGTGGCAAGTTTTCACCACATGATTCATACGGCTTCTCAAAAAAAAGTATTGGAGGAACTGAGGACCCTCCTTGCTCCCGATGGGATAGCGGTATTTCTGAATTGGCATCTTCTCACACAGAAAATGAGGGAAAAATACCCGAATCGAGAAGGGGGCGTGTGTCATATTCCATTTGCGGGGAACCCGAGGGAATACTATGCTTTTTCTCAGAAAGAATTGGAGCAGCTTTTTCAAGAACAGTCCTACCGAGTTCAGTATTCGGGGTATACGCAATCCCAACAAAACATCATCACTATTGTTTCCCCTCTGTTTTAGACGTTTTTTTGAGAGCGGTATAGATATCGACAGGAGCTCGTAGAGCATCGACGAGAAGATGCAAGATCAAAGAAAGAACTGCGAGCACTGAATCAAGAGCACCAACAAGCCCCCCCGTAAGATCGAGAATAAGATTTTTTCCAAGCTCGGAGTTCTCCAGTCTTCCCACAATTCAAAAGCGTTCTGAGAAAAATGTCCCTTGTTTCAGGCGAGAGGGGGCATGCTTCAGAACATTGCTGACATCAATACGCAGTTCTTTGATTCCCTCGGCAGCCCCTCTTCGAATAGAGTCTGACAGCGCAAGAAGATCTTCAAGAAATCGATCATTTGCTTGGTTACTTACTTTTTCACCGAGTTTTTCTTTGAGTGAAGCAAGGCTTCGAGAAGTTTCTACTGCAGTAAGAAGATCTCGAATTTCTCGCTGGGTAAATTTTGAACCCAACGTTTTGAGTCGAGAGGCGATTTCCCCCTCAAGCTTTTTTTTATCTGACTCTTGAAGAATTCCCCCATGCATGGGGATTTCCTTTTGAATCTTTGCTGATTCATGGGGAGGGAGGGATTCAAGGGGATTTCGGCTTTCAGACATGGCTAATTGGAGAGGGGGTTGTTGGACTCGGTGGAGAGAGCTCCAGTATTTTCAGTTTGCATTGTTGGAATTGAATTCAGAAGGGTTTCGGCCTCTTTTGCGAAGAATCATTCCGTATCAAATCCCACAGCATCCGTGAGGTACTGTTTGGCTATATCGTATTCTTTTTTATCAATAAACAAGCGCCCAAGTTCGAGGGAGGCAATAGCGTTTCGTCCATCGAGCAAGATTGCTTGACGAAGGAGCCCTTCCGCCTCATCTTGGTCACCACTTCTTCGGAGTGCTCCTCCGGCAAACGCAAGAATATTTGCACTCTCGGGAAATTTTGAGCGTCATTTTTGGGCCCAGAGGTGCGCTTTGGAGTATTCTTCAGACTGGTTTGCAAGAAAGAGGGCGATTTCAAAGTCTTCTGCCGTTACATCTGGCTCATCAAGGAGGTATCGAAAGATTTTGAATGCTCCCTTGGTATCTCCGAGAAGGATATAGTTATAGATAAGTCTTCGCTCAAGTTCTGTCTTTGGAGAATACCCGTTGAGTACTGCATTATTGAAGTAGAGGTTTGATGTGGAGTAATCCTCTTTGTAATAGTTTACAATCCCAAGCATATAGGCAACTTCTACGTCGGAAGGAGCGATTGTATAGTATCGTTCGAGAAGAGAAGCTGAGCTTGTATAATTCCCCAGCTCGTAATCCGAATATCCTACCATTTTCAGAATGACTCGATAGTCAGGGCGTCTTTCGAGAATCTTGTTTCCGAGAACCTGGACTGCAAGGTAGGCCTTTTGTTCAAAGAGCTTTCCAACGAGAAGCGCTTGTATATAGAGGGGATCTTCCGAAGTTACCGAGGCATTCTTCACGGTGTCTTTCAGTGAGGTTACGCGGGGATCATTGGATGGATTATCCTGAATCTTCTGCAGACATTGGTCGGGTTGCATGGTACAGTCATCAACTAGAGAAACGTATTCTTTTGTTCCTGCGGTAAAATTCATATGAGAGAGCACTTCTTTTCTATCAGCTCTTTCTGAATCGAGAAGAATTGATGCGATAATCCGCAACTTCGATGGCTCATCGAACTGGGATACGTCCATCTTGGTAAATATATCAGCAGCCTTTCGAAATTCTTTTAATTCGAAATACGCACTCGCGAGACGAACCGCCACTTTGGGGTCATCTTGTATTTGAGCGTAGGCTTTTTCGTAGAGTTGTACCGATTTGAGTGCGTCATTTCTTGCCTGATAGTAGTCTCATTTTCGGATGATAGCTCGCAGAGCAACTCGACGGCGAGCAATATCTATCTGACTCAACGATCCAGTCTCATTTCCTGAGAGGGCTACTGACGTTTCCTGGGGATCTTTTGGAGCGCTTGATTGATCTTCTCCCATTCAGCAGGAAGAGAGAAGGAGGGCTACAAAACAACAGCAGATACAGGGAATATATCGATATTTCATGGAATGGTGGATGAATTCAGACAAGTTTGTTTGACAAGAAGCAACTCTTTTATACTATACGCAAGCTTTGAATTTCCACACGATTTTCTTACAGAAAATTGTATCGCATCTGGAGAGATGGCAGAGTGGTTTAATGCAACAGTCTTGAAAACTGTCGTGCCGCAAGGTACCCTGAGTTCGAATCTCAGTCTCTCCGCCATTGTTCACAATCAACCAATCCAATCCGTTTTAGGGGTTGGATTTTTTTATACTGCAGATTCTTCTTGTAAAAAAACTTGCATTTCCGGGTACTTTTTCACATAATCCCGGCACTTTTTGGTGGGTTACTCAAGTGGCTGAAGAGGCGGGTTTGCTAAACCTGTAGGGTGCCGAAAGGTGCCGCGAGGGTTCGAATCCCTCATCCACCGCCATTTTATATATAATTTTCCTTCGGGATCTTCCGGGCCTATAGCTCAGTGGTTAGAGCAGTCGGCTCATAACCGATTGGTCCCTGGTTCAATCCCAGGTGGGCCCACCATAGCGATACATAATAATTCTAAACCCCTCGTCTATACTATAGTATAGACGAGGGGTTTTTAGGCCCCCTGAAAATACAACAGATTTCCAAAATTTAAGAAGATCTTATTATCTTATCTTCTATAAGATAGAAGAAGAGGGAGAAATTTACGGACTTTAGAGAGAGGAAAACCAAGAGGCAAACTCCCCTATTTTTCTCTATATCTTTACAAGAAGCTAGGCTCTCTCATGAAGACTCAAAGAACTTTCAATAAAATACAAAAAATCTTTTGACTCTCATCCAGAATTCTATATAAATTCACCACGTTTCGGGGGAGTGCCCCTGAAATTGCTCCTTAACCCACACACAAGAAGGCGAAAGTCCTTCTTCGTGAGAATAAAAAAGATACAACCAAGTACAAAAAATAAAAATCCTTGGCCCATCTCACATTTCCCCCTGCTTCTCCCCAAGAGAAGTAAGCGAAATAC
>JAVKLK010000016.1:0-26431 GCA_031539165.1 Patescibacteria group bacterium
GAGGGAAAGTTGCAACAGCACTCATCTCCATATTCCTCATAAAAATCCTGACAAACTACCTTGACCTGGAAGGATACGGACTCTACTCAAAGATCTATAACTATCTCTCTATTTTTTCGGTGGTAGCCGATCTAGGACTCTACACCATCAGTGTTCGTGAAATCAGCAAATACAAAAATGATCGAGAAAAAGTCATGCATATCGCGGGGACAATCATTACCCTACGGACCATCATGGGGCTGGGAATCATTGAAGTTTCTCTCTTGCTTGCTGCATTTCTGCCAGGCTACAACTCAACCATAGCACTCATAGGAGTGGCAATTGCGGGAGTATTCACGCTGTGTGGACTCGTGAACAGTTCGATTCTTTCGATGCTTCAAGCCCACCTCAAAACAGAATTCTCTTTTTTCTCTACAACTGCGGGAAAGATAGTAAATCTCCTCGCTGTTCTCGCAGTCGTAACGATTCTTCTTCCCAAGCCTTTTCATGGAGAATTTCTTGGAATTCAAGCAGGAGAATGGAGTCTTGTGCTCGTCTTACTGGCCGGACTTCTCGGAAACTGTGTCATGACAGGAATGCTCTATCTCTACTGACAGCGTCTTGTTCCGGTACGATTCTTCCTCGATATCGCCTACATGAAACAGCTGATACGAGAAACCCTCCCCTACGGACTCGCCCTCTTCTTGAATGTCGTGTTTTTTAAGGTGGATGTAGTGCTTCTTTCGCTTCTCACCCCACCACAACAGGCAGATACTATCGTTGCTCTCTATAGCCTTCCGATGAAGATAGTCGAAGTGGGAATGATGTTTGGAACAGTGTTTCTCAACTCTATGCTCCCTCTATTTTCTGAGGCACTTCATACAAAACAGTCCACTCAAGAGTCCCTCATCCCTCTCGTGCACAAAGCCTATCGAATCCTCCTTTTCTTCTGAGTGGGGACGGCAGTATTTCTCGCACTCAAAAGTGAGGCAATTCTCCATCTTATTGCCAACGCAAGCTACCTCATCCCGATAGGAGGACAAAATTCTGCCGATGCCCTCAAGATTGTGAGTTTCATATTTCTGTTCTACTTTATTTCGTCCTTATTTACCTACTTGCTCATTGCCAGCGGGAAACAAGCTCGACTCCTCAAAATTAATGGATGGATTTCTCTCGTGAATCTTCTGGCAAATGCACTCATTATCCCCGTTGCTTCATTTATTGGATCAGCTTGGGTCACGCTCGCGACACAGATGCTCCTTCTTGCCTATACGGTCCGAGGAACTCGTGATATTACCCGATATCACTTCGCTCCCCGCTTCACGGCAGCAGTACTCATTCTTGCTCTCATTGGCGGGGGGGCCGTCTTGGGACTTTCTCAACTTCCCGCAAATATTCATGCCTTCTTCGGAAGCTCATTCTTCGGATATGCGTGTGATGTCGCTCTGTCCTGATGAGTATTTCTCCTCATCTATGGAGGCGGAGTTGCCCTCTTGAATGCTTCGCATATACTGGACTCATGCCAAAATTCATCGATACCAAAATCCTCGACTACGTAGAGTCGAGCACATTCCGAAATCAGTCCTTTGAAGAATGGGCGGAATTTGCTCATAATTATGGAGTATCCTCCGATCCTCTCGAACAGGCTATGGAACGGGCGTATTTTAGCTTCAATCGAGCAGCACTTCCTCGGAAGGAAGAAACTCGGGCTGCCCTTGAAATGGATGACGCTCTCATGGAAGTTCTCGCTGATATGGAAACTACGGGAGTCTATGTCGATGCTCCAACGCTTCGAGATGTTGGACAGGAACTTCAAGAAAAAGCCTCCCTGCTTTTGCAAGAGATGCACGAACTCGTCAATGAACCCTTCAATCCTCTCTCGGCAAAACAAGTGCAGTATATTTTGTTTACCAAGCTGGGTATTCCTGTTGGGAAAAAGGTGAAGACGGGCTTCTCTGTAGACTCAGAAACACTCGAAGAAATTTCCAAAACCTACGCAATTGCTGGCATGATTCTTGAATACCGAGGATATGAAAAACTCCGAAGTACCTATGCGGAGGGACTTCTGAGAGAAATCAATCCAGAAACTGGTCGGATTCATACTACCTATAAACAAACGCTCACGACAACAGGTCGGCTTGCTTGTGAAAACCCAAACCTCCAAAATATTCCCGCAGGAAGCGGCTACGCAAAAACGATTAAATCAGCCTTCCGACCAAAAGATTCAGACTGGACTTTTGTCGTGGCAGACTACTCTCAAGTAGAGCTCCGAGTCCTTGCTATGCTCTCTGGTGATACAGAACTCATTCATGCATTCCGAAATGGAGAAGATATCCATGAGAGAACCGCTCGATTTCTCTTTCCCAATAGCAAAACCATCTCTTGAGATGAACGGCGTATTGCAAAATCGGTAAACTTCGGGGTTATCTATGGAATTACTGGATTTGGATTATCAAAAATGATTAAAGGTTCTCCGAAGGAATCCACCGAGTACATCACCACATTCTTTGCTCGTTACCCAGGAGTTCGAGCTTACTATGATGCACTTATCGCCAAAGCTCGAGAGACAGGATATGTAGAATCCTACTACGGTCGTCGTCGGTATATCAAAGGCCTTACCGATGCAAATAGCATAGCAAGAGCTGCCGCAGAGCGAGAAGCCATGAACATGCCCGTTCAATGAACTGCCGCAGATGTCATGAAACTCGCTATGATTCGCCTTCACCAGAAATTACAAGCAGGTCTTCCCGGGAAACTTCTCCTTCAGGTGCACGATGAACTCGTTCTTGAAGTACCCAAGTCACAGCAAGAAACACTCGTTCGGGAACTTCGATCAACGATGGAAGAGGTCCTCTCCCTTCAGGATATTACTCTCAAAGTCGATATTCATACAGCAGATAACTGGGCCCTGGCAAAAGACTAGTTACTCGGACTCTATCTGAATAGAGGCCGCATATACATAGGATGCAGGCGGAGGATTTCCTCCTCCATTGTATTGGAGTAAAGCGAGCGTTTGAGCGGCAAATTCTTTGTCTGTTGCAATTCGATGCGCGTATGCCCCTTGAATGTATGCAAGTGAGGGGACTGATTTCCCGATTCGTTTCCGCAATGCTACGAGTTCTTGATATCCTTCTGGGGGGAGCTTCTGAAAGTGGGCCGCAATTCTTTTTTGAAGAGAGGAGCTCATCATTCTGGCTTGCGAACGAATACCCGCCATAAATGCATGCCCAATAACTAGGTTTGTGTCTGGATCGAACAAATTGAGTGGTTGTTTGAGTGACCACTGAATATAGGGATCCACCAGCACTCTTTCTTTGTTCTTCGAAGGAATAAGCGAAGCTGCCTCTGGAGAAAGACGAGCATCAGACATTCGATTGGAGAAGGCATGGAACATATCTCCAAAGATATCAAATCTCCGAGACATACTTATGGGTATGGAAGGATTGAGCTGCATGAGTCCTGCATGTCCTTTTGGATGGCGGACTTTTGGATTGCCATTAGATTCCGTAAGAACCAGTCGAGCCATGAGTTCTGGATCGAGATGAAGTGCTTGAGAAAGAGTGAGGATGTGTTTTTTTATTTTTTCTGAGAGTCGGTCATTCGCGGGACGCTCTTTTTCATCATTTTCCGAAGCCCCTCCAGTGCTCTGGAACTGAGTGGTATCGTAAGCATCCTGTGCCTGTGATGCGAGAGGCAGTAACGCCATAGCTGAAACAAATCCCATATCTCGCAGTGCCTTCAGAACCTGGGCGCGAACTCGCTTCCGTACTCCACTGGTCTCAAGAGTAGGAGTAACAGAGTTATGATGGTGAGGACGGAGGCGCACAGGAGAGGGAAGCCGATTCGATTTTCAGGAAGATGGCATGGAAAACACAGAAAAATCAAGAGATATATTCGATTGTACAATACGTGATTCTAAAACTCAAACTTTGCACTCTGAGAGAGCTCGCTATAATCAGGCCATGTCAAAATTAGAACAAAGAAATCATCTCCTCTACAAGCTCATTGCTCCAGTACTTCAGGAAGTATGTATCGAAAATCTCGGGGAGTTTGGGCGGATAGCCTTTACCCGAGTTTCCCTCTCCAAAGATGGGAAGTATCTTGATATTTTCGTATTTATTGAGAGTCGATGAGCCGATTTACGCAAGGCTCTCTCTGATTTCGCTCCTCGAATTCAGCGACACCTCGCCCAAGCAAAAGTACTCGCTAAGATGCCCATCCTTCGATTCAAACTTGATAGTGGCACCGGAGGAGAACGCTCCGTAGGAGATATTCTTGCAGAAATTCGATCTCAGTATGACCTTTCTTAAACATCTCCGCCTTCTCTACAAAAAAACCCTACGACTCGTCATGAATCGTAAGTTTTCAAAGACGGTGGAAGTGGAGCGGTCCAAGCGATTTCTCTATCAAACCGAGAAAACCGATGTGACTGGGTGGATGCAAATCTATCAAAAAGCGCGTCGAGGTGCGTATTTCCGACCGATTTACTCAACCTATACAAAAAACAGAAAACACTTTCAAATTTCATTTACACTTCTCGGTGTTTTTCTTATCGGAGCATTCTTTTATATCGTCACCCTCTCTCCGTACTTCCAGATTTCCCCGAATCGAGTGATTATTGAGCGAGCAGATGCATACTCTGATATCAATATTGCCTACAAGGCAATTGAGCCTATTTATGGGGATTCCCTCTGGCTCATTAGCACCAAGCAAATATCCGAGCTGATTCAATGACTCGAAAAAAATATCGAGCAGGTGGATGTGACTCGCCTTCCTCCAAATTCTCTCAAAATTATCATCAAATCTTCCCCCCCAGTCTATGCGGTGGATTTCCCTGGAGTGGGTCGACACTATATTATTTCAGAAAATGGAGTGCTTATCCCCAACCGAACAAAAGAGAGCAATCTCCCGCGTTTGCAGATTTATTCAAATGAGCTCCTTGAGTCATCCTTTCTGGATTACAAAGAAGGGGTTGCTCCTCGAACGATGAAAAAGATTCGAGATATCCATGCAATATTTTGATCGGACTTCAAAGGAGCAACCGTCACTTCTCTCATCTACTACGCTGTAGAAAATGAGCTTCATCTTCTGCTCGAGAATGGCACACGCATCATGCTTGTTCTGGATTCATCTATAGAAAAACAGCTTCTCAGTCTCAAACTCACCGCAGAACAAACCCCCTGACTCTTAACCAGTCCTGATTATACTTATATAGACTCACGGATAGTCGGGAAAACATTTATCTGTAAGGATCCCGATATCTGCAAGAGAAATTTGCTAAAAATTTATGGGAACCCCGTCTATTAATCTCCCCTACTCACACATTCCCCTCTCGTTGGAACTGTTTTACTGAGAAATAGGATGAATCCTTGGTGTATTGCTTTTTCTTGTCGGCTGGTGGATTTACTCCCATTGGAAAGCGCAAGAAGAAGGTCGACTCGTTATATCACCCCCACCATCATCCTCTTCCAGTTCTGATATTCGAGCGCGTCTTCGTCTTGCGGTAGAACAACTTGGTATCGGAGAGGAATGATTCTATGAATCTTTGGAAGAGCTTGTCCGAGAGATTCTGCGAGAGTTCCATGGGATAGAGCTCAATCCCAAGAAGACCGTGAGCGAATACGGAAATATATCTCCTGAAGCAAAACATATTCTCCTTCTCATACGAGATGCAAAGTACGGGAAGTATGCACATCGTTCCGAAAAAGATCGGCACCGAATGATTCACGATCAAGTTCTGTCATTTCTCCTCTAGTCCACTATGTCGTTCACTCAACCATTTTGGCTCTATGCAATAGTTCTCTGCACGATACCACTTTTGACCTGGTGGTATGGTAGGCGGTTCCGCGTGTTCACTGCTTCCAAGAGTTTTCAGAAGCATACGCAAAGAATGCAAACCATACAAGCTCTCTGCTGTTCTTTGTTGAGTATCGTACTTTGTATCACTCTTGCAAATCCTGTATATACAAAATACATCCAAAATCCACTCAAGAACGGACGAGATATCGTCCTTATCCTCGACCTCTCCAAAAGCATGCTTGCGGAGGATATTTCCCCCAATCGAATTGAAGCAGGAAAAACAGTTCTTTCTCACTTCATTGAAGCAAGGAATCAAGACAGAATCGCTCTCGTTGGTTTTGCGGGGAAACCGTTCATATTTAGCCCGCTGAGTTTTGATCAAAAAGGGCTTACAGAAATTGTGCAAAATATCGGGGTTGATTCCATTCGCCAAGAAATTCCATGATTCTCTGGTACTGCTATCGGAGATGCACTTCTTCTGGGGGCAGACCTGGCACAGGATACTTCTCGGGAACGCGTCATAATTCTCGTAACCGATGGAGAAGCAAATGTTGGAATTGATCCTCGAGTAGCAAATAATCTCGTGCGCGAAAAGTGAATCACTCTGCACACAATTGGAATTGGAAACCCCAAAGGAACGGAACTCTATACCACCGATAAATCAGGGAAACGACAGTATTTTCTCGATGAACAAGGAAAGCCAATTCGGACATCTATAGATGAGGTGCTTCTTACTCAAATGGCACAAGAGACTGGTGGGACCTACGAAAATGCTCAATCAGACAATGCACTGGATGCAGCATTCAAACACATCGATCAACTTCATCCCAGCGAGATTCCAGCTCCACCCGAAATTCAGATACATTCCCTTGCTTGGGTTGCTTGGACTATTTTTGTCCTTATCAGCATAATTTGGCTTGTTTTTGAGCAATGGAATATTCTCAGCCCCTTTCGATTTCGGACACCGCAAGGATGGACACTCACTCGGGAGAGTGTTACTTTTAGAACTATTCCCCTTCTTCTCTGGATGAAGCGGGTAGGTATTATCGGAGGAATTCTCGGTGCTTGTCTGTTGTGCATTCCTCGAACAACAGAATCTCCTTCGTATATCGCGATTGTTATCGATGTTTCAAAAAGTATGCTCACGGAAGATGTGAGTTCTTCGAATTCAAACGGAACCGCTTCTCAGTCCCGTATCGAGAGAGCGAAAGTCATAGCGAAACAGATTATTGAGGCTTTCCCGAATGCGCAGCGATCTCTGACAATCTTCTCATCTCAATCACAAACACGTATTCCATTCACCTATGAGAGCACGGCTCTGACGCAAGCAGTAGATGATATTCGAGCAGGGACACTCAATGGAGCAACAAACATCCCTCGCACCCTGCGTGAAGTATTCGAGCGATTCAATGGGAAATCCTGATCCGTCTACCTTCTCTCCGATTGAGGAAATCTTGCCCAAGGAGAATCTCTTCCAAAAGCTCCTTCTGAAGTATCTGTCTCTTCTATTGGTATTGGAAGTGATTCTGGATGATTTATTCCTCTTAGACGAGATATGCTTGGAGCGGTCCAATATAAAGAGGTCCAATGAATCCCTCTCCGTACGAAACTGGAACCTGAGATTCTCAAACAAGCAGCTCAAAATGGAGGGAAGTATCAACTAGCAGAATCATTCCATATTTGAGACTCCACGACAACTCCGATCCACCAAGAACCGTTCTCTCGTATATCGCTCTTCACCGCAATAGCTCTTGTTATCGGACTATTTCTCCCCTATCGAAGACTTCTCGATAGCAAAAGACCACCTCAGACTCCTTATTCCCATTCCTAGTATGCGTCGTCGTATTCTTTTTTCTTGTCTGCTTTTAGGGGGAATCCTTCTCGTCCTCTTCCGATTTTGGATAGGATTTTTTGGGCAGAGTTTCCCGTATCTCTACTCTCTGCTGACTCCTTCTGATACGCTCCATGCTTGGCACTACTTCTACTCTGGAAATGAAAAAGTAGTGGCAAGCAAGGAAGATTATCAACCGGTTTCTCTCCTTAAATCAGCGGTGGAAGACTATGCTCTAAGTCTCAAGATTCATCCAACTCATGAAGCCCAGGCAAACAAAGAAGCGGTGGAAGACTACCTCAGCACTCTCAAACAAGCAGCTCCTCCTGAAACCCCTCAACCTGACTCATCTAAATCTGATTCTTCTCCGACCAATTCTTCTCAGAACTCTCCTTCCGATACTTCTGAACAAAAAACGGGAAAGCGTGGTTTCACTAATTCAGGAACTCTTCGCACTTTTTGAAGCGGAAGTGAAGAAAGCACTTCTCAAAAAGAAGAAATCGAGCAAACGATTGAGAACCTCAAAGAACTTCAGAAAAACGCTTCGGAATACACTCGACCAAATGGGACAGTTCCGGAGCAAGATTCGGGTATCGATGGAATATTTGAAAAATTCTTTTGAAAAGATCCCCTCTTTGGAGGAACGAAAAATCTCGATCCAGAGGACTACTAAAACCCTCTCTTATGGAAGAAGGAGTGTTCCCCGAAGAGAATCAGATCAAAGCTGATCGATATCCTCTATACGGCACACAAATAGCGGCAGTTTCTCGTCTTTTGCGAGAGCAAGAGCACTTTGATCGAGTACTCTCAAATTGTTCGCGAGAGCATCCTGTAAATGAAGTGTATCGTATCGGACTGCATCCGAGTGCTTCACAGGATCTTTGTCATAGACTCCATCGACCTTTGTTCCTTTGACCATGACTTGGCACCCAAGTTCAAGGGCTCGAAGTACCGCAGCTGAATCCGTAGTGAAAAAAGGATTTCCAGACCCAGCAACCGCGATAATAACTCGCTTCTTAGAGAGGTGTTTCATGGCACGATTCCGAATAAAGAGCTCCGAAACACGATTGATTTCCAATGCTGACATGATTCGTACTTCTTGCCCTTGTTTTTGGATTGCATCTCCTAGGGCGATACCATTCATGACTGTTGCAAGCATTCCCATATAATCCGCACTCGATCGGTCAAGACCAGATGCTGCACCGGATACACCTCGGAAGATATTTCCTCCCCCTATCACAATGACGATTTCTTTGCCTGATTTTGCAAGAGACACTACTTTGGCAGCAAGTTTCCCGAGAAACTCCACGTCAATTCCATGATCGAGCTTCCCTTGTAGAGCTTCCCCTGAAAGCTTCAACAAATATCGATTTGCTTGGGTGACGAGAGAGTGAGATGTGTGCATAGTATAAAGAAAGGAAAATAAAAACTCCCGAACGGGAGTTTTACATATAAAAATAAAAAAGGAAGGAGCACGCGATCAAGAGAACGCAAACCAGAGAAATAAGAAGATAGAGAACAAACTTGGATTGCATAAGCTCTTCTTTTAGCTTCTGAACTTCTGATTGAGCAATTTTCACATCCTCATCTGTTTTCGCTTTTGCTGACTCAAGCAGGAATGTTTGTTTCTTGTATTCTATCATTGAAACAGAATTTTTGAGCTCTGACTCAGCATGTCCAGCACGGTAACTCAAATCCTGAATTACCCGATCTTTCTCCGATATCTTCCGCATAGCTTCTTCATAGAGGTCTCGGTAGTCAACCATAACGGGTTTCCGACTAAATCCTGTGGACGAAGGAACATCATCAAAGATGATAACATCTGGGGCTTCGGATTGAGTACTCGTTTTCACACGATCAGTCGGACGCACGAGCTCTGGAGCCCCATTTCGAAGCATAGCTAAATCTTCATCGTGAATGAAGACCATCTTTCCTCGTCTTTGAGCGCGTATTTTACCGCTTTTAACATACCGATCGAGCGTTCGGGTGGAAACACCCAACTCAATGGCTGCCTCTTCGCGAGAGTGAGTATAAGACATGCGTGCGATATAAAAAATCCTTCTTGATTGGGCCAATTATATGGAATTTGTACGAAAGGCAAGGGAAGAACAGGCATGAAAAAGCCCCGGCATTGCACCGGGGCGAAACTGATTGCTCAGACATCTCTCGAAAGAAAGGGATTCATTGAACGAAGAAGACAAGCCCCCTCGTTCAAGAACATTACATTTGCGTCATTTGCGAACTACCGATGCACGATTAAGGGCAGCAGATTCGCGAACAGAGTTTTTGATTTGGAGGGAATCATTCGAGAACGATTCAATATCTACCAAACCACTTCCCGTCTCGGTATAGGTTACCGTGACAGAGTCACCCTGCTTCGTTACGGGAAGTGTAGCTCCCGTACTCGAAGTGCCGACAAACATATATCCCGATTTTTCGGAGAGAGTAAAGTGGAAGAACGTTTGGTTGCCACGAGTATCAGAACCAAAGCGAACAATCGAACCCGAGAAGGTTTCACGCTTCAGGGCAGGATCGGCCACGAGACCATTTCCTCGGGAAGCAAGGGCACTTCGATAGGAACGAAGCGCATCGGCAGGAGTTGCTCCAATGCCGACGATGTCATAGTTTTCCACTGACACCATTGCCACTGCTTTGACAAGCCCGGCCCCATCTTTGAGTGGGCCGATATAGGTTGGCTTGCCTGCAACGTTGTAGAGAATGAAGCTTGATGCATGATAGCGCTTTTCTTGAGTCGCGCCCTCAGCTGAACCCTGGGCAGCACCCTCAGTTGCTCCTGATACTTCGTAGTGCTTCACTGCCTTGGTACGGCTGTCGATGAGCATGAATCCCGTGGTAGAGTTATCCGACCCTTTTGAGGTCAGTCCACTGTACCAATAGGCCTTGCCATCTTGACCAAAAACAAGACGAAGCTCTCTCCCCGAGGATTTAAGCACCTTGTCCTTCGCAAAGGCAGCGTTCCACCATCCTTGAACGTACTCACCCCACCAGTCGATTTGCGCTTTCACGAAATCTTCCGGCTGGATGCGATCAATCCAAGAAGGAGCATTGGCAATTGTATACTCTTGGATTGCTCCAGAGTCCACATCCACCACTGCTACACCAACCGCTTCTTCACCAGAAAAACCGATTTTTCGCTCATATATGGTTGCCACATAGAATGGCTTCCCTGAGTCGTCGATTTCAAAGGTAAAGTCGGTAAGTCCGCGAGTTGCGAAGCCATTGAAATAGAGATGGCGCTCCAATTCCTTGGAGAAGTAGGCATTCGGTTGATACCGAATATGTATCGGAGTATCCCCGATTTTTTGCACGAGTCGTACATCATCGGGATTAACAGCCGAAACCATCACGTATCCGGGAGTCCCCTCTTCGGAAAACGTCCACCAACGAGCAAAGCTCTTGTGCAAAAGCGGTGCAACCCAATAGAGCTCACCTCGCACCTGCTGGATATCCATGGCACCAAGCTCTACGCGAGAGCCCAGGCCCGGATCTTCACCGATACGTTTGCTTCCCAGCTTCAACGCCATGTTGTGATCCACAATGCGGACATGCCCAGGATCAACCGGAGCAATATCTTGAGCGAACTGTGATGTTTCAACCGGTCCGAGCAGCGCTCGGTATCGATCAGAGCGCCCAATCTCAAATGAGGTAAGCGGAGCAACAACAAGCATGATCAATAGTGGTATCACACACAGAGTAGCGCGAACCCTCAAATCAATCAGAAGTGGGTATCGTTTAGTTTTCGTAAAAGAATCCGAAAACTTGGTAAAAGACAGGAGGGATATCACGGAAAGTATTCCCAAGAATAAAATCGTGAACCACGTCCCGTACCACCACATCCCAAGTGTTGGCATGAGCAAAAGAACGCCCAGAGCAGTGACTACCCCGGAAAATATCCAATTGAGAGCAAGCCACTTGGGCGAAGAAAAAACATTTGAGCGAGCCATGATGGCATCCTTTCTTTGAGAGAGTTAATGAACAAAATCTCATCGTCGCCAATAGATTGTTACCCCAAAAGGCAGCAACTCTTGACGTACGACAGAGAGTATTTTTACTATACCTTTAAAATAAGGATGTCAACTGAGATTCGTCAACTCTTTGAAGCGTTCATCTTTTTAGCTCATACACTCTATCAACCTTGCGAAGAATTCACTTTTTGTGAGTTACAAATATACAAGTCTTTCCTTGAGTAGATGAAATAATTTGATTCAAAATTTCTTCTTCTGTTTCATCATCAAGGTTTGCTGTTACCTCATCAAAGATATATATATCTTTTTTTCGCAAGAGGGCTCGAGCAATACCAAGTCTTTGCTTCTCGCCTCAAGAAAGTTTTAACCCATTTGATCCAACAATAACATCCAGCAAAGAGGTCTCTCAAGATCTATCACGAATATCAGACAGGCCTACTGCTTGAAGCATCCGAATCATCTCAGCATCATCAAATACTTCACCGAGAGAAAGATTATCTCTAAGGGAAGCATTGAGCAATTGCACGGACTGTGCAACATAAGAGTATTCCAAAGCTTGTGGATGCGAAGGTTTTCCATTTATAAGAATATCTCCCGTATATCAATCTATAAGTCCAAGAATGATGGATAAAAGCGTGGTTTTACCTTGTCCACTTCTTCCCAGAAGAGCTATTTTCTCACCCGCCTGTATTTTTAAGTCAATAGCATAAATAACATCTTTCTTCCCCGAGTATCGAAATGAGATATTTTTCAAGCTTATTTCTCAGAAATGGGTCGTCTGTTTTTGCTCAGAAAGAACCCTAGAATCAGGAAGTGTAAATATAGAGAAAAATTTCTCAGCCTTAATATAGTTATCTTGGAAATTACGATAAAGAAATACACTATCCCAAAGCGCGAATCGAATGGTGTTAAAAATATAAAAAACGAGTACAAACACACCTATAGTAAAATCTCACAGAGTAATCCGATAAAGAGTATACATTAAGACAAGACAAAGACTTAGGAATAGAATGATGAATTGTCTAAAATTTACAAAATGATGTTTTGATTCTATGGCCATTTCAAAAGTAAAAATCTTTTCAAGAGATTTGCGGAAATCTGATAAAAATAATTTTTGTACTCAGAAAACCTTTAAGTCACGGATATTTGAAAGATACTCGAGTGTATCTCAAGAAAATACATTTCTCTTCGAATTAAGCTCTCTCGAATGCGGAATGAGCTTTCGAATTTCCCACAGGGAATATACCGCAAATAGGGGTATAAATATACCTATAAGAAAAAGAAAGAGATATACATCAATAGTACAAATAACCGCAAGCCCAAAAGTAATCATGAGTATATTTTGCATGATATGCCCAAGGGCTTTATCTATAATTTCTCAAATAGCATTTGATCCAGCGGAAATTATTTCATGCAACTCACCTTCCTTATGTTCAATAAGTTTAGAAAATCTCACCGTACTGAGTTTTTCAATTCCAGCCATAAAACAACTCCCTCGCACAAGTCATCAAATTTTGTGAGATAGATAGTATGTGAGCGCTCAAAAGATTTGATTGACTGTGTAAATTCAAAAAAGACAGATTACTAAAATGCCCATCTGTAGGAATGTCTCTCATTCTTTACCTATGGAATCCAATATATGCTTTTGAATTATTCAACTCCCTATATCGGAAATCGCAGATATAGCAGCTATAAATACAGTTCCTAAAATAAGGAATCTATAGGGGTTATAAAATCACTTGAATGAAATATTCCTTGGTTGATTCTTCATAACTATGGGCTTGGTTAACTTCCATTATCCAAAGATGCCGAGTTTACGGAAAAACCCAGAAATTATATATCCAAATTCGCCACATGCTTCGCTCGGCTCTGGATGAATCGGCGACGAGGTGGAACATCTTCTCCCATGAGCGTTCGGAATACTTGATCCGCAATTTCCGCATCCTGTATTCCTACTCGGAACATCTTTCGGCGGCCTGGATCCATGGTCGTTTCCCAGAGCTGCTCTGGATTCATCTCTCCGAGACCCTTATACCGTTGAACTCCTTCGGTTGTGATACCGTATTCCGCAAGGAATCGAGTCTTCTCCGCCTCAGAGTACACATACCAAGTATCCTTTCCTTTCGTGAGTTTATACAAAGGGGGATTCGCAATATACACATGTCCTCCCACGATAAGTGGAGTGAGGTAGCGGTACAAGAAAGTGAGGAGGAGTGTTCGGATATGCGCTCCGTCTACGTCCGCGTCGGTCATTATAACAAGGCGATGGTATCGAAGTTTTGCTATATCAAACGTATCTCCGATGGAAGTACCGAGAGCGATAATCAAGTTTTTGATTTCCTGATTTGCAAAAATTTTGTCCAGACGAGCCTGCTCCGTATTGAGAATCTTTCCTCGAAGCGGAAGAATAGCCTGAAACTCACGATTTCGTCCCTGCTTCGCAGATCCTCCCGCAGAGTCTCCCTCTACAATATAGAGTTCTGACTTTGCTGGGTCTTTGCTCGAACAATCGGCAAGCTTTCCTGGAAGAGTCATCCCCTCAAGTGCCCCCTTTCGAATGATGGTATCTCTTGCTGAACGAGCGGCAGCTCGGGCTCGAGCCGCAAGAAGACATTTCTCGAAAACTGCTTTTGCTGAACGAGGATTCTCCTCAAGCCACTCAGAAAGCCGCTCCCCAAAACTTCGGTCAACAATTCCTTTGATTTCTGGATTTACGAGCTTTTCTTTGGTCTGAGAGCTAAATCGAGGCTCAGGGACCTTCACAGATATAACCGCAATAAGTCCTTCAAGCATGTCTTCAGAAGCGAGATTTTCATCTTTTTCCTTGAGATACTCCTGAGCTCGTCCGTACTTATTGATAGTTCGAGTAAGCGCTGTTTGAAATCCTGCCACATGCGTTCCACCGTCCGTATTGATTACATTGTTAGTAAAGGCAATCACCTTGGTACTGTAATCATCTTTACGATATTGTAGAGCAATCTCAATAGAAGCTCCATCAAGTTCTTTGTCCAAGTAGAATATCTCATCTCCGATAAGCTCTGAACCTTTGGCAATATGGGAAATGTACGATTTCACCCCTCCTTCAAAGAAGAATCGATACTTTGCTCCAGTTCGTTCGTCTTGAATCGTAATAGTGATTCCTTTTGTGAGGTATGCCTGCTGACGCATGCGATTCACAATAGTCTGATAGTCAAATACGGTAACACTGAAGATAGTGGCATCCGGCCAGAAACGAACAATAGTTCCGTGTCCGCCAGTCTTCTCTCCTGTTTCTGCAACTTGCCCATCTGGTACTCCACGCTGATAGGACTGTCGGTATACTTTCCCATTCTTATGAACCAGTACCTCCATCGTATCAGAGAGCGCATTTACTACTGAAGCTCCTACTCCATGCAATCCTCCAGAAACTTTATATCCACTTGATTCACCTCCAAATTTTCCTCCTGCATGAAGGACGGTCATAACCGTTTCTAGAGCAGATTTTCCTGTTTTTGGATGGATATCCACCGGGATTCCTCGTCCATCGTCAGAAACGGAAGCAGAGTTATCCGCATGAAGCGTGACGGTAATGTTCCGAGCATGCCCTGCCATTGCCTCGTCTATGGAGTTATCGACGATTTCCCATACCAAATGATGCAATCCTTGTTCATTGGTTTCTCCAATGTACATTCCGGGGCGCTTTCGAACGGGTTCAAGTCCTTCGAGAACTTGGATACTACTCGAATCGTAGTCTTTATTGTCAGGTGCTGTCATGAAAAAACTCTAAAATGTTCCCGTGAAGTATATGCAAAAGCCAAGGAATGCAAGGCGCAGAGGGGAAAAAGTCGAGAAACATAAAACCCATTTGAATTTTACAAAAAATATGCTGAAATCACCCCATGAGTACCAACTTTGTACTGAGCAAAACATTTGAGCCCAAACAGAAAAGAGAACGTTCGAGTTTGGATATTTTCGTAGCGCACCCCAATTTCTGGTGAGAGCTTCCATTTCAGTACACAAAACAGATTCACGTTGCTGGTATCATTCGCTCAGGAGGAGTAGCGAAGCTTCAAGTCCCCTGATATACGGATTTCTTCATCAAGGCTGTCGAGTATGGGAATTCCAAAAACGGTACTTGGCTCCTCTGTAGAATTTTAGCCAATACCCGACAAGGGCAATGAACATGCGGTGCCTATCTTGTAGAACCTGACGAAATACAAGCAGGGAAAATCACTCTCCTACGAAATAGTGACCGTCATCCGATACGCAATTTTGTGGTGCACTACGGACCAGACGCCAAAACAGAGCCCTCAAAAAATACCCGGAACCTCAGCTCCTACCTCACTCAAGAAATTCCGTCGCTCGCAATTCTGGACAAGAAGATTTTCTAGATACAATCCGAGGTATGCAGATTCAAGAACTTCGCTGCCTCGATTCACTCAAGCAGCACCTCGCCACACTCTATCGATGTAATATCGGTGTAATATCCGGGAAAGTTGCCGTCGTATACGATGAAGAAAGCACGCTTTCGCGACTTCTTACAGAGTGATATCGCCAAGCCCTTCCACCTGAGACGCAGTGGTATCACTTTGGAAGCCCCGAAAGAATTGCGGATCATTCCATTGGAAGCATAGAGCTAAAACAAGCACTCCTTGAGCTTCCCCCTGATTCTCTCGTCATACTGATTCAATCCACAAATTTCCGAATTACCGACTTCCGAATTCGGCTTGAGTTGTTTCAGCATAATATCCATTGTGTTGAGCACAATCATTTGGGATACATTGCCGATGAACAGGTTCCAAACTATGTGGATGCGCTCACCTATCATACTCCGGAATATGTCGAGGCGACCGACCTGCTCAATCGTCTCTCTGGGTCAGCTTCAAAGACGGAAATTCATTCTGGAACAGGAGAAGTACTCACATTTGGGAAGCTGGAAATCTTCCGAGGCAATACTGGTTCCTACCCAAATGGAAGTATAAAAGGAGGTACATTCCCCATAGGAGAGGCCTTTAGCGAAGCATGTGACCTCTCTGATGTACAGGGGGAGATTCGAGTATTCTGATATCCCGACGATCGATTCCAAGTAGTATTTTGCGAGCCATTTACGGCACGGATTGAATCCGGCATTCTCTTGGATGATCCAAAGCATCCAGAAGATTTCAGAATACTCATGCAACGAATTCGTGATGCAGAGGGGGGAATTGCTCTCGTTCGAGAACTTGGAATTGGATACAATCCCCATGTTGGGAGACACGCTATTCTGGGGGATGTGAATGCGTATGAGCGACAACTTGGAGTGCACCTTTCCATAGGAAAAAAGCATGGTATTTTTGGGAAAAAACTCCCAAAAACCGATATACAAAAGTACCATATCGATATTTTTCTTGAAGTACGCTCGCTCCACCTCGACGAGGCAGTCGTCGCGTTCGACTCCAAAAAAATTCTCGTTCAAACCTCCTAGTCCCAGGTGCGAGCAAATTTTGCTTTAATCCGCTTCGCTTCATTTTTCCCGAGTTTTTCTTGGAGGACTATATCCAGTTCTCCATCCTCCTGCCAGAGAGACATATCAAAATCAAGTCCTCGTTCTACTTTGAGCTTGTAGTCATTATAATTTCCATAGGAAAGAGCCACTTCACCGTTGTCAATAATCCAGAGATGGGTTGCAAGACGATTCACAAAATATCGATCATGCGATATGAATAAAATAGTCCCCTTGTATCCTCTAAGTGAATACTCAAGTGCTTCGCGAGAGTCATAGTCAAGGTGATTGGTTGGTTCATCCAGTACCAAAAGGTTTGCGCGAGTTTGTCCAAGAATAGCGAATAGTATCTTGCTTACCTCCCCACCAGAAAATGCTCGCATCGGAGTATCAAGGTCATGATAATCAAATCCATAATGACCCAAGAGTGCGGCGAGTCGCTCCCGAGGAGTTTCATGAACGAGTCGTTCATAGTTTGCATACAGGGTTGTTTCAAAGTCAATCTCGTCATGCATCTGAGAGTAATAGGCAATTTCAACTCATTTTCCCTGATTGATACGACCTTCGAGTTGGGGAATTTTCCCAAGAATCGTTTTGAGAAGCGTGGACTTCCCTGCTCCATTTGGACCGACGATTCCAATACGGTTTCCTTGCGATAGAGTGAGCTCCGAAATATAGAAAAGTGGATCCTCTCGCCCGATAAACACCTCTTTCAAAAACAGGACTCGTTCTGAGGAGGCTTCTGATTCATTCCAGAGAAATTTTGGTTTGAAATCTTCCGTCGGTTTCTCGACAAGAACCGTTCGTTCCAGCGCTTTTTCTCGACTTTTAGCAAATCCAGCACGTGAGCCAGCCCGAAAGCGATTGATGAGTTCTTTCTCGGATTTCAGATGCTCCTGCTGCTCTTCGTAGAGTTTTGCCTCTCGAGTGAGTTCTTTGGACCTAGTACGAGAATACTCTGTATAGTTGCCATGATACACTCGCACGTGTTTGTTGCGAACTTCATAGGTGAGAGAGGTGGTGCGATCTAAGAATTCTCGATCATGGGAAATAATCATATATCCCCCCTTCCATGTTTCATTGAGGTATTTTTCAAGCCATTCCACCGATTCAAGGTCGATGAAATTTGTTGGCTCATCCAAGAAAAGAAAGTCCGGTCTTTCAAGCAGTACCTTGGCAAGAGCTATCTTGGTTCGTTGTCATCCAGAAACCTCCTTGACTGAACGATCGAGAAGATCAAAAATACCAAGTCCTCGGGCAACCCGATCTATCTCTCGATCAAAGTCATATCCCCCTAACATGGTAAAGCGCTCCAAAAGCTCCGTATATCGCTCAATTCCCCCTTCGTCATCCATATGCTCTTCTGCGTTTTGAAGTTCCTGTTCCAGCGCAAGAATCTCCCCAAAAGCCAGCCTCAAATCCTCTCGCACCAAACGATCTTCTCTATCGAAGTGAATTTGAGAGAGATACCCCAGTACCATCCCTCCAGTATTCAAGATAGAAATTTCCTGTCCAGAAATTTCCCCGGTAATAATTTTCATCAAGGTCGTCTTCCCTGCCCCATTTGGACCGACGATTCCTATTCTGTCTTCCGCATTCACGACAAATGTCGTTTCTTCCAGAAGAAGAACGCTATCAATTTCGTATCGGGGAATATGGACAGAAAGATGCTTCATGGCGGGGATTGTATGAGAGAATGGGAAGTTTACAAACGAAGAATCTTTCTAAAAGTTACCTTCTCTCAATAGAGTCAGTTATTGACATTTAATTTAAACTAATTAATGTAACTATTGAACACACGGAACCGTCGGTTATCGTGGGCGTTCTAAAAACCAATATCCAAGAAAGGAGTCTTGTGATGACCACACGGATCACGCAAGTAAAACCGGCCACAGAAGGCCAACTGAAGCAAATCGTCCGCATCATCCAGGACGCGCTCCCCGACACGAAGTGGATCGAGGAACTCCTCGTCCGCCTCGGTCTCGACAAGGACGGCGCGCAAATGCTCATAGAATCGGGCAATGCGCTCCACGAAGTTCGGAAGTTCCTCGCCGACAAGGTAAAAGAACTCTCGTACTCCACCATGTACGCCGACCAGGTCGTGAAGTCGAGCTATGGCTACCTCTCGGGGTACCGCAAGGCACGTCTAATGGACGAGCAGATCGCGGTCCTTCGTCAGTATGACTGGGGTCGTGACGTCGACTGGACGCTGAGCGATGTGCAGCAGCAGCTCCTCGCCAAACCGGTGCCGCAAGGCTCCGAGGGCTACTTCGCCGTCGTGTTCGACCAGACCATGGTCACGCACTACGAGGAGGATCCCAACATCGACCAAAGCGTTCCGGTCACCCGCGTCCTCGATGCGCTGTCCAAACAGCGTGACGGGCGCGTCGTGAACTATCGGAACGGCGAACTCGATCGGACGCACTACCGCCGCAGCAAGAAGTCGGCCGAGAAGATGAAGCAGCTCTGGGAATCCCAAGGTTGCCCGACCGGAATCCTCCTGATCCCGGCCCAACTCGGTATCGAACACGCCGGCAAGTCGGTCCTCCGGGCCAGGGTGGTAATCCGCGGAAGCGAATTCCCGCTCGACGCCTACGAGGTACTCCAGATGGTCCTGACCCACGAAAATCGTCTGCAACACTATGACGACTTGTGGATCGACCTTCCGGGGAGCGAGTATTCTCCCGTTGCCGTTGGCGTCTTCGGGTACGCTCTGTACGTCAGGTTCTATGACGGCGATCTCCGGTTCGGCTGCCGCGATGCCGACGGTGCGGACGACGGCTGTGGGTCGGCTTCCGGGTTCCTTCCGCAGTAAATTGATTCTTGAACTTTGGGTGTTTGATACTTTTGTATTCCTGCACTTTGGGTTCTTCGGATCATGGGGTGTACGTTTCGGCGTATGCCCCTTTTTTTATTACAAGTAAGTCACTCACTATCAATTGACATTTATAAATTAAAGTTGTTTAATACTACTCTGTGAGTTGCCACAACCCAATTCACAGATCGCGCAAGCGATTACTCCTAACCAAGGCTGCCTATGGTTCGATAATTATGCAAATGGGGATACACTTTGAAACGTAACATTGAGGCTGTTGCGTTTCTGCCCTCGACAATCCAGTCGAGGGCTTTTTGTGATGAAAATAACTAGAAACGACCTATTTTTTTGGATGAATCCGGCGGATATACATCCCATCTCCAAAGCTATAAAATCGATACAGTTTCTCTTGAGCGTATTGGTACACTGCGTGTACTCGATCAATTCAAACAAATGCTCCTATCATAGCAAGCAAGGTACTCTCTGGGAGATGGAAGTTTGTGATGATTTCGTCAACAATTCGGAATTGGTGCCCTTCATAGATGAATATCGACGTTTCTGCAGAATACTCAGAACGGATTCGCACTGGACTATTTTCTTCAGAAATTCCCGCAACGAGATTGTTCCACCAAGCACGCGATTCTGACGAT
Organism: Patescibacteria group bacterium; assembly: GCA_031539165.1. Classification (GTDB taxonomy): domain Bacteria; phylum Patescibacteriota; class Gracilibacteria; order BD1-5; family UBA2023; genus CAIVSN01. The sequence continues at coordinate 20,522 of JAVKLK010000016.1, forward strand.
ACTCCTTGCTGGTTTTTTTGTATCTTCCAGAGAAATGGGAGAGATTCCAAATAGCGCACCATAGTAGTTCCCACAGCAAGCACAGGATGCCCTTGCATTTTGGCGAGAGCAATTGATTCAAAAATAGTACCATCAAAGAGAAACGGTTCTGGATGCATCACGTGATTTCGTATATCTGATTCATTCACCACCTTAAATGTTCCGATACCTACGTGCAGGGTAGCAAAGCGAGTCGTCACCCCACCTTCACGAAGTTGTTCAAGAAGCGATTGAGATAAGTGGAGTGATGCAGTAGGTGCAGCAAGTGATCCTGGGTGAGTAGCAAAATCCGTCTGATACGCCGTGAGAGCCTCCTCGCTTGAGGCAATATAAGGAGGGATTGGGTAGGTGCCATACCGAGCCAACATTTCCATAACATCACCCCCTTGAACAAGAGCGAATGTCCTCCCCTGATACGTAATTGCGCGAACCTCCATTTCAAAGTCTCCAATCTGCACCCGAGCCCCAATGGGAAAGGAATCCCCCGGATATACCATAGACTCAAACAGAATTTCTCCTTCCCCCAAAGAAGCATCTCACTCATAAGAAGTAAGATAGAGCAGTTCAATATCCTTGAACGTACTGGTTCCGTTTGGTTTAGTGATACGCGCCGACATTTTGATTCGTGCCGGGAGAACTCGAGTATCGTTGAGGAACATAAGAGTCCTCTGGGTGACGAGGTTCGGCAAGTCAAAAAAGTGGCAATCCTCTGTCTTCTCTCCTATATCTGAGTCCGACGTTCTAGATACACAAAGAAGTCGGGCGGATTCTGGTGGATATACGGGGACTTGCGCAATGCGCTCGGGAGAAAGCTCGTATCGATAGGTTTCAAGTGCGTAAGGATTGAGAGAAGAAGACATAAATACGAAGTTTGCTTTTTTGGACATTTTCATAGTATACGCACACACAAAAAATGGCCAAACTTCCTCTCTTGCTTCGTGGTGCATTCCTCTCGAAGCTCCCAATCATCCTGCTTATTGCTGTATTCGGTCTTCCGGTAGTCCTTATCAATATTGACTATCAAATCGGACTTTTTTTCATTGCGCTCTATATATCGTACTGGACGATAAAGGTCTTTGAATCCTACTACTATGTCGTGAAATCATATATCGAGCTTCTCGATTACAATGCACGAGATTTTTCTCACAATGAGCTTCTTCTAGAAAATGGAAAAAACATCCACCATATAGTCGTTGTTCCTATCTATACCGAGCCATACGATGTAATCGAAGAGAATGTGATTTCTATCCTAGAAAATCAGTATCCTTTCATGGATAAGATTACTATCCTTCTTGCTACAGAAGCACGAGCCCCCGATGCGGAGGACCATGCAAAAGCGATTATCAAGAATTTTGCGAAAAAAAGCACCGTAGAGATTGTAAACGTTGTGCATCCAAGCGATATTCCTGGAGAGGGTAAGGTAAAGGGGGCAAATATTAGCTACGCCGTGATACAATATGAGGCGCTTCGGGTCAAACAAGGGAAGCCGCTTGATCCTCACCATAGTTTCGTTTCAACGATTGATACTGACACCAAGGTAGAAAAAAACTTCTTCTCCATTGCCACGTACCGATTCCTTACCACAGAATACCGAGATCAGGCAATCTATCAGTACACTCCAGTATACTCAAACAACTGGACTCACGGGCAGTTTTTCGCTCGACTCATCGCTATGGGAACAACTCTTTGGCAATTGTTCGAATCACAAAATCCAGAATTTTATAGAAATTTCGCGGTATACGGACAATCTCTTGAGTGTCTCCGAAAATCGGACTACTGGTCTCGAACATCCATTGTAGAAGATGGGTTGCAATACTGGAGAAGTTACTTTGCTTGGGATGGAATGTTTCGCATCGTAAACGTTCCTGCCGTGTGTCGCATGGACCTCGTTGATGAAACAAATCTCTGGAGAACGGTGAAATCACAGTACAAACAACTCAGACGCTGGTCATGGGGATGTACGGATGTAGAGTTTGTTTTGCCTCAGTTTTATGCGAACAAAAAAATCCCTCGTTGGGACAAAATTCGCAAATCAGTGTACCTCATTCAAAATCACTTATTCTGGGCAGGAGGGGCCTTCATGCTGTTCTTCATTGGCTATATACCTGGAGTATTTGAAAGTCTCCGAACCTCTATTGCCGTGCTTACTGTACCGCTTGCAAGCTCCATCATCTTCACCATTCTTTTCTCAACCGTGGTATTCCCGGGAATCCTTTCGATTCATATCATGAAACGGTATGCGAAGTTCCGAAAACGAGACTACCTGTATAGTATGCTCCAGTGGTTGGTAGTTCCGATTCTTACGCTCACGCTTTTCTCTATTCCAGCTATCGAAAGTCAGATTCGTCTTTTCTTGGGAAAACGTCTCGACTCGTTCGATACCACGGTGAAGATGAAACGAAAGTAGTTGCCTTTTATTTTGCATGTATGCTTGATAGCTATCACGAAGAAGTCCGAAGAAAACGAAATGCCTACGCCATATTTTGGGGGGTGGTATTCCTTTTTTCCGTACTCCTATACATGTTCTTTCAGGGATATTATTTTTCGGTACAAGTTGGCTTCGAACGTCTCATCCATGGAGGAGGCTCTCAAGTTACGACAAGCACTGGCGCAAATGATGCCGTACTCAAATCATTTGGAATTATTAGCATGCGAGTAGATCCAACTCCTGCCACAATGACCGTAAACGGACTCCCCTATCAAAATGGAGATAAACGTATCTACGACTATGGGGCCTATACGATGGATATACAAAATCCTGGATATCTTCCCATTGCCATAAAAATAGAGCTCTCCCGACTCAATCCTTTCTACCTGAACACGGCACGACTCCTTGAAGTCCCTCGTGAAACTCGGTTCCCTGAAACACTTCGTTCTATAGAAACGCTCAATGGGTTTGCTATTGCCGAGACGCTTTCTGGAAGCTTCTTGTACATTACCGCACCCTATAGTGGGAGTGGGACCTCTCTCGGAACATCAGCATCTGGAGGAGTGCTCCCTCCTTCTCTCAAAAACCTTGGAGAAGGGTATTTTACCGGAAGCGGAAAGATTTGGTCCCTTGATACGACAGGAAAGCTTATTCCGACCACTCTATTCTCTCAGGAATCCACCAAAAATACCCTCTGTCCTGAAGTAAAGATGATTCGTGGAGATATGTATTGTTCAAAAACAGGAGTATTTCTCACGGGCAAATACAAGGATCTCAAAGAAAAAATTATCGAAGCGAATCCAGAGTTCATCCGAACTGAAAGCTCTATCATTCGTCTTGGCGGAACATTTTTTAATAGCTCAACCCCTCTTACAAACTCCGTGAGCTTCAGTGGAGCATCATCACTCATCAACTACAAAGACCGCCTCTTGGTATTAAATAGCTGACGTATGTTCGACTTGGAGAAAAGTCTCACCGAAGTACAAATTCCTGCATTTGAGCGAGTTATCGCAACGGAGAAATTTGGAGATGAGATACTTACAATCGGGATGAAAGAAGGGCGAAGTTGGCTCATGTTGGAAGATGGAAAAAACGAGGCGCTTCGAGTCGACTTGCGCGACCGTGACATGTCTCATACAAAACTCTCTCAGCATTCTGGAGCGTACTTCATTACCACGAAAAAAGAGGTGCTCGTCTACTACAAAGGAGCAACTGAACTTCTCACCCTCGCATCTGGAGATATTCTTGGAATGTTTGATACCACTATCTTCTACAACAAAGATGGGGTTACTTACAAGATGACGTTAGAGGGAGTAGAATAATCTTTCTTTGATAGCACCGTACGGACATAGAGCCCCTGTACTTGAAGTCTCGCCCATTCGGTCTTTCGAAGGAATTTTAGGCTTGATTCCTTGCTTGGGCTGCTTTTAAAGCAATTAATTCGAATGAGTTCGGCAAGTTTCTCAAATCCGTATTCTGCAATGAGAAAGTCGAGAATCATAGAAAGAGTTACTCCATGCAAGACTGCATCGTTCCTGTTATTTGTGTTCATGATGGGATTGTATGGAGGTACGATTGGGAAGCAAATTCTTGAGAAAAACAAGGTCATCCCTACACTGTTATCTTGATTTACTTACATCGAAATTATATGGGAAAAGAATACATTTGGGGTGAAGAGGATAGCTCAGAGAACTCAGAATTCGTAGTTAAGGATTGTTACGGAAACATTTTACACGCTGGGGATACCGTCATGGCGATAAAAGATTTACCCGTTAAATGAAGCACTCCCATTAAACAAGGGGATAAATTCAAGAATATCCGACTCACCGATTCGGCTACTGAGATTGAATCAGGAAAACTTGTGCTTAAAACAGAGTTTTTTAAGAAAGTGTAGATAGGCGTGATAGAGAGAATTCACAGATTGACAAGTATACAAAAAAGTATCTAATGCTGATATATTTACATTTTTTATGTCAACAAAAACCCCCGCATCATCACCTGAAGAAATCTCCCCAGAACTTAGAACTGCCATGCTGCAAGTGTTTAAAAGATGTCCTAATGAGGGTGGCAACACAAATTTAGGATTTGAAGAAAAGATTGCTCAAACCGTTCTCTGGGGAAATGAGCAAGACTGGAAAAGTCTTGATACATTAATGAAAATTATTCCCGAGAAGAATTCACCGAAAAAACTTCTCAGATACTGCATTGAATGGGTGGTGCATTACAAGGATCCAGATTTCTCTCAGATTCGATGGAGTCAGGAACAACTCTGTATTATAGATTATATAAAAGAGAAATTTCCCGGAAGAGACTGAGTAGGAAGAGCTAATAACATGACCGATTCTTTTGCAGATAAAGTAGAAACTGTAGTGCGCTGATAACTAAAATACCCCAGAATACGGGGTATTTTAGTTCCAAAATTGGTTTTGCGTGCAGATTGGTGGAGATGACGGGAACCGCCCCCGTGTCCAATGGATCCTATCGCGTGCATCTACTTCCATAGTTAGGTCTCGAGTACAAACGAAGGATAAGAGGCCAACAAAGAACCCTCCGTGCGTATTTCGATTATACGAGTAATTCGGACGAAATAACTACCGAATTCACAAGAGCTTCAGGGTACAATGTATTGACAGAAGCTATGCCACTACAAGGGGTGCACCAAGGTCATTTGACCTGGACTCCCAAAGGAGGGTGCGACTGTTACGAGCAATTAGGCAAGAACAGCTGGGGCTACTGCCTTCTTGAAAGCAGCGAGTCCACGGAATGCAAAGTTGTTTGCAGTTGTTGTGTCTCTGGTTTTTGCGACGGGCAGAGACCCCCGACGGGAAGCACACGGGACAAGAAAATTCCATCGTAGAATTCTATATCATCCCCTGAAACGATTTGTGAGAGCAGAACTTTCACAAAAGCGCTCCCCCACTCTATTGCAAAATCTCAAAAATTCAATTGCAGAAGTACAAAGAGTCGAGTAGGCTAGGCGCATGAAAAACATGGTCCGCATCCTTCTCGTCATCCTCGCAACCCTTACTCTTGCACTGCTCGGCCCTATAGCCCTTGCAAAACAAAGCATTTTCGTAAGTGCAAGTCCCGAAGGCGGAAGGTACGATGGCCCTACCTATGTCACTCTCACCGCGAGTAATCCCGATGCGCACATTGGGTACACATGCCGAAGAAACGGAACACCCGCTGATCTAGTACAGTATGCAAAACCCATTCTTCTTTCTAAATCCTGCGCTCTCAATTATTTTGCCTACGTTGATTATGAAAATGAATCAAAAATAGAGCGAACGGATTACACCATCCTGTATTCTGATTCCATTCGTCTTGAAACAAGCAAGTCTGGTATGTTGAGTCTCAAGAATACCGGGAAAGAAACCGTCGACATCGGAGGATGGGCCGTGATTGCTGGGACGGGAGGATTGGATATACCTGCTGGGACAACC
>JAVKLK010000017.1:0-3721 GCA_031539165.1 Patescibacteria group bacterium
AAGTATTTCCTACCGATCCTTCCACCCTCTCCGGAGTCACCCTCACCACTCTTTCAAGTTCTGGATACACCGCTCTTCTTCCTACCTCTGCTTCTGGAGCTTCCTCTACTGGAGCAGCTCTTACTATCACTGGGTCTGTTATCACCCAACTGGTAACAAACTATACGAGTGGGGGGAATAGTACTTCCTCCTCATCTTCTGTAACAGTCTACCGCTGACAGACAGCAAGTGATACGACGGGGTGGCAGGCAAATAATACTTCGTGTCCAACTTGTCTTAATGGATTCATCAAGAATCTCTGAGCCATGCCATTGTTACAGTGTGAACTAGAGGCCGCAAAGAATAATGCAACGATATTTTTTGCTGATAATTTCCAGAATCCTGGATGATCTCCGTCCTCTTCTAACTTCTGGCGACTTCGTGCGACAGCAACAAATGGAGTAACGGGAGTGTATGGTACTTATCCAGAAATCGCTGGAACTTCTGCCTCAGTGCAGTGCTGATTGTTCCGAAACAGTTCTAGTTATTCCTCAAATAATGGTGGTTCTTACTCTACTTCTGCAGTAGACCTCAATGCTCCATGGACCACTGGAACAGCAAACGGGTATACGTATCGAATCTATCGTACTTCTGTAACAGCAAATACGGCATACGTATGTTCCCTTTGGCTCCGTGCAAATGGACTTAATGTCTATGGACAGGGAACTCAGGCGATGCTTTCGGGACTTACAGCGACCATGACGAATGGATTGGGTACATGAGATGGCTCTACCTCTCTTTGTATACATGGAAATTGTTGAGATATCTACAATCGGTTATCAAATCGTACTGTTCCTGCCTGAGACTCTGCAAGTGCGACATGAGATGGCTTCTGCTACGGATATACGATTTACTCGAATTAAGTTCTCGCAGTAAAAGGGGGTTTTGCATCACTCAGAAAACTCCCTTTGACATATCCAAAATATTTATACAATACGCAAGCTTCATGCCCATCTTGGGGATTCGCCAAGTGGTAAGGCAGAGGACTTTGACTCCTCCATGCGGGGGTTCGAATCCCTCATCCCCAGCCATAGAATACGGCGATTAGGTCTATCCAAAGAGCAGATTGCTCCAAAGATTACTCCTAAGTTCTGGCAAAAAACTTTCAAAAAAAATCAAAAACACTATACTTTCGTTCATATGATAGCAATTGTAGAAGTCGGTAACAAGCAATACCAGGTAAAGGCTGGAGATATTATCGATGTAGATCACCAAGATGTTGAGGTAGGCAAGAAGATTGCCCTCAATGTTTTGTTGACTGCTTCTGAAGATGGTACTTCCGTTCAAGTAGGAGCTCCTCATGTTGAAGGAGCAAAAATTGAAGGGAAAGTTCTTGAGCATTATGATGCTGAGAAAATTACCGTTTTTAAGATGAAATCGAAAAAACGATATAGTCGTACCCGTGGATTCCGGGCCAGTCGTACTAAGATAGAGATTGGTAAAATAGCATAAAGGATGGGGTCTTTGAGAAGGGCGAAAGCTCTCACCGAAGATCTTTTTTTATTCCCTAAAGTTTTCCATGAAATTTAAAGTGAATATCAAAGCTCGTCTCCAGCGTCATGCAAGAAACAGCCATGTGTTCCAAAAAAGTCATGTACTTCGCGTTCTTACAACATTTAAGATTGTAGCTTGCGCATTGGTAATTATATTGCCAATTTACCCTTCGTTTGCCTTTATGTCAGGCATAACAGAATCTTCTGTTGGTGCCTACGACAATTCTACCATCATCGCAGCATATGATGACGAATCTGAAGAAGATGCCCTATATTCGCAAGAATCAGGCTTTCTCCGACCAGGATGAAATGTGTCATTTGGACGAGATACGAATGGAATGAATGAGCTTATTTCTTATCAAGTTGAGGCGGGGGACTCTTTTGCATGAATTGCAGAGAAATTTAATATAAGTGTGAATTCGGTCATTTGGGCAAATGGCATGACAAAATGAAGCGTGCTTAAACCGGGGATGATTATCAAGATTCCTCCAGTTTCTGGTCTTGCATACAAGGTTCAGGCAGGGGAGACAATTACTGCCATTGCGGATAAGTTCAAAGTTTCAGCAGACAAAATTCGTGAACAAAACCGACTTGTAGCAGGACAAGAGCTCTTGCTTGGACAAGACTTGCTGATTCCTGGAGCAATTCGAATTGCCAATCCATCCAAGGATACACCAGCTCAAGTTGTTGCATCTGCAGAATGAGCCAAATCGGCTGCTAATGCTGCGAAACAACCCGCCAAGACTACCGTGAATACTCCACCCAAAACTGCATCAAAAAAACCTGCAGGCAAGCCAGCAAAAGATTCTTACTTAGTTCGATATAATGGAAACTCCAAAGGATTTGCATGGGGGAATTGCACTTACTATGTAGCAACCCACAAAAATGTAACTTGGCGAGGAAATGCAAATCAGTGGCTTAGAAATGCTGCCGCTGCGGGTGTTGCCACTGGAAATAAACCAGCGCAATGAGCGATTATTTCCCTTGCAGGTCGCGGCTATAATCCATACTATGGACACGTTGGAATCGTTGTTGATATCGATGGAGATGATCTCATTATCAAGGATATGAACTATCGGCGTCTTAATGAAGTAACGGTTCGTCGTATAGCAAAAACAGACTCCGCAATTCGAGGGTATATTTATACGGACTAGAAATTGTTCTGAGATGCCTCGTAGGCCGCATAGGTATTCGCTATAAGCAGAGCGATTGTCATAGGTCCCACTCCTCCTGGAACCGGTGAGCAGTGGGCCTTTTCAATAATGGATTGGTAGTCTACGTCTCCCGTTACAAAAGATCGAGTGCCTGTTGGGGTGTTTTCGGAAATACGATTAATCCCAACATCTATTACGTAAGCTCCTGTTTTTACCATATCTGCCCCAATACTTCTCGGCTTTCCTATTGCAACGATAAGTATATCTGCTGAGAGAGTATGTTTTTTGATATCTTCTGTCTTGGAGTGACAGAGGGTTACCGTTGCTCAAGCATGCATCATCAAAAGGGCAAGAGGACGACCTACAATAGTACTTCTTCCGAGTACAACCACATGCTTTCCCATTACATCAACCTGATACTCTTTGAGAAGCCGCATAATTCCAAGGGGAGTGCAGCTTATGAGTCCATCTTGCCTTCCGAGATAGAGCTTTCAAATATTTTCTTTTGTGAAGCCATCTACATCTTTTGAGGGAAGAATGGCATCGATTATGCGATTTGCCTCGATATGAGGAGGAAGGGGGAGTTGTACAATGCATCCATGAATGGAATCATCCTGATTCACTTCTTCTATTACTTGCAGCAGGGCGGATTCTTCTATATGAGAGGGGAATTGTTTCAACTCAAACTGCATACCCACTGATTCACAGGCCTTCTCCTTTCCCCGAATATAGGTGAGACTTGCTTGATTTTCTCCAACCAAAATAACACAGAGCTTTGGACGAGTTGATGCCCGAGATACCTTCTCTCGGATTGAGTCGAGTATTTGAATTTTGAGAGTTTCTGCTGAAAGCGAAGTGTATGGCATGCGTTTCGAGAATTGATGAATCGTCGCGCATTATAGGCTCTTTTTCGGAGTATCAATTTTTTATGCGTTTTGTTTTTGACAAGCCCCCCCTTTTTTATATACTGCGCGAGCTCTTTTTGGGAAAGCCTCTTCGATTCACATCGGACAGCCCCCACTGCCCCTTAACATC
>JAVKLK010000018.1:0-10635 GCA_031539165.1 Patescibacteria group bacterium
AGCAAAGCTTGATGGGTACACAGTATTGCTCAAACCAAAGCCCAAAACCAACGGATATAATACCGAATATACTATCACTGCTGAGAAGAACGGGAAAGTAGAAGAATGGCAACAGCTTGCGATTCGTTTCACGGCAAGGACTCCAGAGTATCGTACGCTTTCGATACAATTCAAGCATCTCTCTCAGAGAAAAGAGGCTTGTGAAAAAGCGATACAACAGCTTGAACAGGAACTTGCCTCACTTTCCCCTTCTCAAAAGGCTTCTTCCAAAAAAGATACCAAAAGCCCTCGACTTTCTCCCAAAAAACGAGAAGCAGAAATCAAGAGAATTAAGAAAGCTCTCCTCAATAAGAGGGAGCAGAATCAAGAATTACAAGAAGCGCTTGCTGCTGTCTCAGGGAAGATATCGAAAGTGGAGAAAAAATACGAAGACTTCTCCTATACTCCGTATGCAGAGACTTTTAATACTCCAGAGATTCGAAAGTCTGGATTTCAGTATCTCAGACAAAGTGTGAAGCGAGCTTGGGGAAACACTGTTTTTGACGGATATCGTACTCCCCTTGAAGGAGGAAAACTTTCTTTTCGAGATGCTTTCCCTCCAGAGGTTGCCCTTACGTTGGCTATTGTAGAGCGAATGGATTTTGTAAAATACCTTGCCGCATGGGATCCAAAGACGCGACGGTGAGCCCTGCGTCCTCAGGCGGAAGTGAATGCTCTTATGGATTATCAAATTCAGAAGGCACTCACCACCGTTGGATTAAATCGAGAAACAACATTCAATTTTCAACGCAGTGATGCGGGTGCTCTTGGAATTGCTCAGATGATGCCTGGTTCTCATGCGCTTATGACCCGGGCATACCCGGGACTTCTGCCTGCCAATCCAAATCAGAAAGGATATTTTTCTCCTGATTTTGAGAAGGCTGGAAGTGACGAACAACAGAGTCTTCGATTCATGTACGTACACCTCATCGATCAGGCGAGTCAACTTGCGGCAAATCCAGCAATCCGTCAAGATTGGCGAACTATCATGCATAGCTCAAAAACCAAACTGGGAATGTACGGACTTCTTGCTGCAGGATACAATGGAAGTATGGCTCGTGTTCGGGACGAGGCTTTTGGAAAGGGATTCAAGAATCTTTCTTTGAAGCAAATCGAGACAAAACTTGATCAAGGAAAGCTTCTCGACCAAGTAGACTCAAATATGGAGACCTATACCTATGTGATGAAGTTTGCGTATGTGTGGAATTATCTGAAAAAAGAATATCCAAAAGATTTTGATTAGCGATATACTGAGTCGGAAATATTTATTCCCTTCTTCATGAAAGCTCAGTGGGTACTCTATAATCAGTTTTGACACAGATATATTCAGCCAGATGTTACCCATGTATTCTTCATTGTAACAACGAATACCATCATTTGACCGAATGCTCATCCACTGAACTTTCATCCAGCATCTCTTGTCACTACCTATGCGGCTTGAAAAATATTTTTACAAGAGCTGCAAGCGAGATGAATTTCTACAGAGTGGATTATTAGTGCTGATTTTCGATCTGGAATAGAAATTTTTTTAGAGAAAACGGGTATACGCGAAGTGTGTGTTATGGATCCAAGCGAGAACTACATACGAAAGAAAATTATCCGTCTCCAACGTTTTTTTCAGGAAAAATTCCTCTCTTTTATTATTTTTGAAAATCAGGAGTTTATTTTTTCGGTCTCTGAAATACAGAAACACTTCTCTAAACCGCCTCTTTTTGAGTATTTTTACCGATGGGCAAGAAAAAAGACGGGCATTCTTATGGAAAATACTTCCCCTGTTTGAGGAAAATGGAATTTTGACCATGAAAATCGTAAGTTTGATAAAAAACGAGAGCCCCTGAAGCGTGATTTTGTTTTTGAAAGAACCGATTACTCTAAAGCTGCCTTGGAAGAAGCAAGAAATTTTTATGAGTATTCTGGGGAAATTATCGCTCCACTTTCTGCCTCTGAAGCTCAACAGCTTTTGTGAGATTTTCTTCTGCATCATATTGAAAAGTTTTGACCCTTGGAAGATGCCATGTATCAAGAAGACGACTTTGTTCACCACTCACTTCTCTCTACGAGTATAAATCTCGGTCTGATTTCCCCTTTTCAAATTATCCATGCTGTAGAGGCATCGAATGCTCCCATTAGCAGCAAAGAATGATGTATCAGACAAATTCTTTGATGGAGAGAGTATATTCATTACTTTTATGAATTTTATAAAGACGATATTCACTCGGTGAATTTCTTCGGTCATACGCATATTCTACCAAAATATTTTTGGGGGAATCAGTATGGGGAAGAGATGCCTCAAGAGATACAAAAAATGAACTGTATTTCCACAGTACTGAGGAGAGTTGATCGAACTGGATACTCGCACCACATAGAAAGGCTTATGGTATTGGGGAACTTCATGCTCTTATGTGGAATACATCCCCATGAAGTAAATACCTGGTTTTTTGAACGATATATCGATGCTTTTGAATGGGTAGTAAGTCCAAATGTTATCGCGATGAGTCAGTTTGCCGATTGAGGAAGACTCGCATCAAAGCCGTATATTTGCAGTGCGAATTACATAAATACCATGTCGGATTTTTGTAAAAATTGCCAATTTGATCCAAAAGAAAAGTACGGAGAAACCGCTTGCCCGATGAATAGTTTATACTGGGTATTTATTCATGAAAATAAGGCAACTTTTGAAAATGGGCGTCAAAGTTTCGTGACAAATCAGGTATCAAAAATAGATATACCCGCATTACAAAGACAAAAAGAGCTCTTTCTCAAGAAAGCGAAGATTCTTCAATAACGTCCTATTTGAGGAAGATAGTTGATCCGACTTCTTCATAGATTTTTCCTGTATGCTTACAGTAGAGAAATAGAGCATTTTTTAGGTTTTCTCGAACTCCAGAAAGAGGTATCTGAAGCATTCCTGTTTGACAAGTTCGTTCAAAAAGAATTCTTTCTTTTTGAGTCAATCGATGAGGGATTGCGCGAGACCCAATCTTTTTATGAGAAGCAGATCACTCAAGAATACGGAGGATGTTTTCTATTTTTACAGAGTGCATAGATTATCGTTTAGTATTTCTACATCTATTTGAACAGTAGATGACTTGCTCGAAAATAGCATTCCACTTTTTCCGAATAGTGAAAGTCCGGGAGCATATCGGGCATATTTTTGCCTCTTTCATCTTTCCTCGATCAAGTATTTTCATAAAACAGAAACAGGTACTAGAGAATACGATACCAATTCTTCATGAGAAATAAAGTGAGAATTCCAGATAAGAACTTGCCTTTCCTAGAAATTCTCTATAATTCCCTCGCCTCTTTGCACGGAAAATGTGCGTAAGAGCCAGTTTTTTGTGTTATACATTCTTCCTCCTTACTTCTCGCGAAGAGTTTGGCCATGACTGTTTCACCCAAAACTGGAAACAAGGATTATTTTTTTACTCTATTCGCATGACACTTATTACAGACATGTTGGAGAATGCTGTCCATATCGGAAGCAAGCGCCAATACTGGTCACCAAAGATGCGTAACTACGTATATGGTGTACAAAACGGGGTTCACGTATTTGATCTCGTGAAAACCTCAAAGAAACTTGAAGCAATGAAAGCAGCCCTTGCTGACCTTTCTGCAAAGGGAAAGACGGTTCTTATCGTCGGAACTAAAATGCAGGCTCGAGAGCTTGTTGCAAAATTTGCTCAAGAAACAAACAATTACTACATCGATTCTAAATGGGTTCCTGGACTTCTTACGAACTTCCCTACCATCAAGAAACGAATTGCTACCTACAATCAAATTGAAAAATCTGCTTCAGAAGGTGGATTTACTGGACTTACAAAAAAAGAAATTAGCGGAAAGATGAAGGAGCTTGAAAAGCTTCGCAAGGCATACCAGGGTATCAAAGATATCAAACGAGTTCCTGATGCACTCTTTGTTGTTGATGGACACTTTGAGCAGCTCGCTCTCTCAGAAGCACGAGCGCTCAAGATGCCTACTTATGCACTTCTTGGTTCTACTGGAGATATTGACCAGTCAACAGAATTCGTTCCTTGCAATGTAAACTCTATCAAATCACTTGGATTTGTTTTGAGCTATCTTAAGGACGCTCTTCGTCGAGAGAAAAAAGCAGAGAATCCTCTCAAGCTTGATCGAATGACTCCACGAGTTGGAGATCGAGTAGAGTCAGAAGAAACCGAAGAAATGCCTGCATAGTTTTTTCTCATGTCAGATCCAATCATCGCTCCCGAAGATCAGATCGTATATGAGGATGAGTTCAAAGGTCCCAACAAAGAAGAGCGAGTGCTTGGAGCATGTTGCTACGCACCGGGAGGATTCATTCTCCCCTACGTACTTGAACAAACCGCAAAACCGTTTGTTCTCTTCCATATCAAACAAGGATTTGCTTTGTTTGCTCTGCTTCTCTTGCTCGCACTCTTCCCTATCGGGGGTACTTCTGGGCTTGCCTTCTTCCTGTATCTTATTTTTGGAAGTTGGCATGCCTACAAGGCATATAGGGGTGAAATGTACCAGATGAAAATTGTACAGAAAATTTTCGGAAAAACCCCCTAATATCAAGTCACTAATTTTTTGAATATGATAACCGCACAACTCGTAAAAGAACTCCGAGAAAGAACTGGAGTAGGAATGGCAGACTGTAAGAATGCTCTCGTTGAAACAAACGGAGATATCGAGCTTGCTATCGACGTGCTTCGAAAAAAAGGTATCGCTAAGGCTGCAAAACGAGCTGGAAACGAAACCAATGAAGGGCGCATCAAAATGATCACTGAAGGAAATACTGTCTATGTTGCGAGTGTTTCTTGTGAGACAGATTTCGTAGCACGAAATGAGACTTTTGAGGGAATGCTCGATACATTCATCGATATTCGAAAGAAGAGTGCTGACGATGCTTCTGCAACCGCTCAAGCGGAAGAGCTCAAGGCTTCTGAATATACGCTCAAGGTGGGAGAGAACATGAAGATTCTCGCTTTGACTGAGATTTCTGGAGAGGTCGTTGCAAGCTATGTACACTCAAACTTCAAGCAGGGTGCAGTAGTAGTAGCGAAGGCTGGTACTGATCCAGAAGCACTCAAGATGGTTGCGATGCATGTAGTTGCTTCTCAGCCTCAGGTAGTCTCTCCGGATGATGTGCCAGAAGATTTCGTAGCAAAAGAAATGGAAATCGCTCTCGAGCTCATGAAGCAGGACCCAAAGAATGCTGGAAAGCCTGCGGATATTCTCGAGAAGATTGTTGCTGGAAAGATGGCAAAAATCAAGGAAGAAAATGCTCTTCTTACTCAACCATTCGTAGTAAATCCAGACCAGAAGGTTGGAGATTTCATCGGAAAGGACTCCATTGTTTCATTTGCTAAGTTTTCTATCTAGTCATGCCTGAAGTAACTCGCCATCTCTCTCCAGAAGCAAGAGAACAAGAAGAACTTCGAGAACGACGGATGCGAACTCCTTCTCATGAAGATATGCTCCATGCTCGAAAACTTCGAATAAAGTACGCGGATCTCGCTGCTTTCAATCTCTCTCGCGGAGAACCAAACGATTAAGTTCACTGAGAAGGGGGTTTCTCTCCTTCTCTGTTTAGCCCCATAGTTTATCGGCTAGAATTAGGGACTCCAAATCCCTCGAGGTAGGTTCGACTCCTACTGGGGCTGCCATGAAAAACCAAAATAAAAGAGGCTAACAGCCTCTTTTATAGTTACTTTTATATATGAACGACCTACAAGCCTACAAACTCGCCCTCAACAACACTCTTATAACCTGAGTCTTTGAACTAGAGCAGAAGCCAGGAGAAGAAAGAACCGCTTGATTTGATGAATATCTCGATGCAAGAAATATAGTATTCAAAGACTGTACTATACGCAATATCACGATGACAAGCAGTAATTTTAGTGAGTGTACTTTTGAGAACTGTATCTTTGAAGGTGGATCAATAGTGGGATGTGTATTTGAAACATGCAACATTCTCTCGCTTACTCTGAGAGATGTGCATAACTCTTGCACTTTTACTGCCTGCACGGTACAAGAGCTGAATTTCGAGAATTGATGGGAGAAGATATAGGACTGTTACTGTGTCTTGGTGTGAAATCCTCTTAAATCTTTTTGTGCTAACCAAGCGAATAAAACAGCAGCAAGTGTAGCATCGGTAATCCAAGGTTCATTTGCAAGAACAGAAAGACTGAAGTCAGGAAAGTCTGGAAT
Organism: Patescibacteria group bacterium; assembly: GCA_031539165.1. Classification (GTDB taxonomy): domain Bacteria; phylum Patescibacteriota; class Gracilibacteria; order BD1-5; family UBA2023; genus CAIVSN01. Next base: position 6,232 of record JAVKLK010000018.1, read on the forward strand.
CTGAAATCCATACGTAGGCTCTGGTGTAACTCAACTGATTTTACTCCAGGCTGTGTTTCTGAGAATCTCATCAACTACCGTCCTCATTTCTTCAATGAGCAGTCCTGTGATACATCATCCTGAAACGATAATTTCAGGATTCTGTGTAGTGAGTTTTCACTGAAGTGTTTTCAGTGCTTCAAACATGGGTGATCAATACGCACTCTTTTGAATATCTGGAGTCATAAATAATAAGTTATACGATATAATTATTTCTGTGCTTTACCGTTTACTACCTGAAATGTCGTACCGTTGGGGAGTTTTACTGTGCCATTGTATAAGTTGCCTGCTATTGTATGGCCGGTATATCGGAATGTACCCTTTTCCGTATAACTATTCGGACCTGTTCCAAATTGAAAAGTTTTTGTACCGCTTTGAAGATATCCATCTTCAAAAATTCACTCTTCTTTCATCCAGTGGGGATGATTTCATCAAGGGATAGGTTGGTACCCTTGAAGATGTAACGCAGTGATATCATACGTTATTCGGAAATCATTAGATACATTTGGCACGAACCATTCTCTTTCTCATTTTCAGTGAAGAATCTCTTCTCATGAACAGAGTCTAGTAATCTGTCATTTGACTCGCTCTCGGATTCCTGCTTGAGGTTCGTGCGTTTTATCAACTTCTTGAGACTCCCCAATAACACAATTCTTTGGCATATCTTTGTCACTGAATGAGGCAAGAAGTTTCTGAAAATAGGGACGCATATTAATGCGGTTTTTTCCAAAAAGTTCATCAAGTCAAACTGACGAATCTTTATAGAAATTTTCAGCCGTCTTCTGTAAAGCATAAGGCCCACTCCCAAATATCTTTTCCGAAAGAAAGGCGCCATTTTCAAAAATCTGAAGTCTCTCTGGGATAAATCGGGGAGGAGAATAGAAATCGCTTTTCTTGAATCGAACCACAAATAGTGCGGTTCTTCCTGGTGCAATCAAAACTTCCGCCATGCTTAGGGCATTTGTATCATCGATTTTCTGAAAACTAACATCTCTCGGGGTAAGCATCTCCCCATTGTTCATCTGCTTCGCAGAAGCTGGTGGCTTACAGATGTTTAACACCTTCTCTTTCGTGGTGAGGGCATTACAGGCTGTGCCCGTATATGCTTTATCCGTACATCCAGATAGGCCTACCGTCGTAGCGAGACAGGCACTTGCTATCATTGCTTTCATAAAGATTTTTATGATTAAATATATTGAGTTTGTCAATTTATATCTGTATATGAGAATATACGGCAATTTTTATTAAAATACTCAATACAAATTATCGATTAATCCTTTACAGGAAGAGAAAATACCTGTATGATTAAATGGCAACACTATATTGTCACCTAAGAAGTATCCTATGCAAAATCATGTTCATTCACTGTTAATTGAGCTCGGTCTCTCAAGGCAAGAAATAGAAGCGTACGAAACTGCCCTCAGCCTTTGAACTTTTGCAGCTTCGACGCTCGGGTCTCGACTCTGAGTTCCTCGATCAACCGCTCGCTACACCTGCGAGTCGTTGATACGAAAGGGGCTCATGGTTGAGACAAAGAAGGGCAATACAAAACTTTTTATTGCAGAGAATCCAACAAAGCTGTTTTCTATTATTTATGAACAAGAAGCAGATCTTATAAGAAAAAAGGAGCGTCTTTCTCAAGTTGTGAGTGAACTCGAGCAGAGGTATAATCCTCAAGCGAAACTTCCGAAAATTACCTTCTATGAAGGGATTGATTGAATCGAGCGAATGTTTGATGAACTCCTCCTCCATCCAACATCACTCTATTCATTTGGGGCAGGTGACTACTTTTTACAAAAAGAACCCCATCTTATTGAATCATTCCGAAAGAAGTCCCGGAATGTATACCAAGATACCTACGTTATGCGTGCAAAGAAATACCAACCCCTTCATCTAAAGGCAGTTCCTCATCGGCACAATCGCTACTTTCAATTCATTGAAGAGTTGAAAGTGGATATACAAATCGTGGATGATGTTTTAACTATTGCTTCTCTTGAGAATATTGCCCCTGTAGGTATCGTTATAAAACATCAAGTAATAGTCGATGCCTTTAAGGCAATATTTATTGAACTTTGGAAAAGAATGGAGAAAGATGTCCTCTAGCAAACTTCTTTATTTGCGGCAATCTCCAAAAACTTTTTTCGTGTAAGACGCATCAGAACTACTTCCCTCTCTCTCCCTTTCTGACCATATCTACACACTTCTCTCTCTCAAATATCCTCGAATCAGAGACTCATCCATTGATTATGTAGAGGTGAATCTACTGCCGTATGAAGATATAATTCTTCCGTGAAGTTCTCTGGGGTATCAAAGTAATCTTTGAGCATGCCTTTCGTAAGTCAACATCACTTAAAAGGTCGAGTTATATTTACTGCTCCAAGATACTCCGCAAATGGGCTCGTTTTTGAGGAGTAAGGAGTTATTCTCATAAAGCCAATAATATCTTTTGGATTATAGATTCAATCAGGAGGGGTTCAATTATAACGATCGCTATAATGACTGTATAGAATGGTAAATCGATGAGGTTTCTCTAGGTATTTCCAGAAACTATTGTACATAAGATTTCGCCATTCTTGGTCGTATCCTTGATAGTTGTGGTCATATATCTTTACAAGGACACAAAGTTCTTCTATTTCCTGTAAAGAAAGTGAATTTCCGACATCTCTCTGAGAAGAATAAGAAACGTTATTTCGCCCTAGAACAGGGTGAATCTTTTTATGAGGATATGACTCATTTCATTGCTTGGGGGTGAGCATATAGAGGGTGTCCCCGTTTCTCATTTTTTTGGCTTCAATGAAACACGGGATTGATCCATGACGAGTACTTTCGTTTTTATCCGATACGCTCATTCTCTGGTACCAATCAGCAGTATATCTTCCATCATCAATACTTAACCCCTCTTCACTTGGAAAAACGAGTGGAGTACCCCCTATTGCCCACGCGTCAGCAAACCTATTAATCCTACTCTTCACAGAGGTTAGTATATGTTCGGTTCCTTCTTCGACTTGCTCTCTCATATCTCCAGGGTATCGATTATCTGGAGAAATATCTGTAAACTGAAAGTGTTGCATTTTTCAAGGAGATTGACATGAAAATGCTACCATATATGGTTAAATTTTTCAAAAATCACTCTATAATCAAAACCTTTGCCACCAATGCGGGGGAAAGATTACATGAGGAACTAATCTTTGATCAGTTTCATTTGAACTAATAGATAGGGGGATATCCTGATTTTTCATAAATCGGAAATTTATCTTCTTGCCCTTTATGAGATAGGTTGAAACCACCGCTTTATTATTTTTATCAGAGCACACAAAGCCATAGTAATCGAATCATACATGGTTTAAAAGTGGGATACGGAGTTCAAATCATACCAAAATACAAAATGGGGCATCTCACTGTAATACGATATTTCTCATACCAGATACAGAGGTACTATAGTCCCAGTGAATCATGAGTGGTGAACTTTCAGAAAAATTCTTAAAAATAAAAAACTTTTTTAAGAGCTCTTTTCCTAAAAATAGAGATACTCCTCCAAGAAAAACAAAGAGAACCACAAAAGAAATGAACATAAATCTATAAATACTTAGTTTGGTTTTAAAAAACTTCTCATCTACCCCGCATACCCCGTCACCTCTACCACTTTCGGAAGGAGGTATCTTTTGAAGTAGTCGAGCTCCGCAGTTCGAGGATGCATATTTCGGTATTTCCAGGATATTGAAGCGAGTGCTGTTTCAATAAGAGTATCCACATATTCTGCGGGAATACTGGTAATATGCGAAGTATCTGCCTCATTGTGATATACATCCACCGATGCTCCTTCAAGAGAGAATCCACCGCGATGAGCGTCATCGAGAGCGGCAAGGACATAATCGAGCAATGTAACATGGTGCTCTGAGTGATCGAAGGTATAGGATTGGCTCGTGCCAATACACTCTCCCGTATCAGAGAGCACCTCGCACGCATAGAAATCCTGCATATCACAGACAGCCGAGATAGCACTCAGATTGTACGAATCCAATTCATGTGCTCCAAGAACACTTACAGAATAGGGAGTGCTTCCCAAATTGATACGCTTGGTGATGTGGGTTTGCCACACTTCCATTTGCATCTGAAGATATGTATCGAGATCTTGGATTGACTTCCCAGGACTCGTCAGATCAACAAAGTATCGTACAGGAATACTGTACTCCTCTCCTTGTGCATCATAGGTACACATGGCACTATCAAGGGTAATCGTATCCTCCGCACAGTCGAAATATACCTCCCCCGACGCTCCAAGAACTTCTAAGAATTTCTCCGTCCCTGGGTATATACTTCGCAGCCGCTCTCCATGAAATTGGAGGAGAGAATCTATAACTCGAC
>JAVKLK010000019.1:0-5609 GCA_031539165.1 Patescibacteria group bacterium
AATTTTTTCTTTGATAGCGGGATCGGGCTCATAGGCGATTCGACAGTGCGGGCAGAGTTTTCGGGCGAGGCGTTGAGATACTACGAGCTTCAGTGCGGATACAAGAAGAAGAGGATCAATTCAGAGATTTACGAGACGCTGGAGCGTATTGACCGTGGAGTTTGCGTGTATCGTCGAAAAAACAAGGTGTCCAGTAATCGAAGCCTCTACCGCAAGGTGTGCCGTGAGAGAGTCTCGTATTTCTCCAACCATGATAATATCGGGGTCTTGTCGAAGAAGAGATCGCAATCCATCAGCAAAATCAAATCCGATTCCCGGATTAATTTGAGAATGGTTCACCCCAGGCATTCTGTATTCTACAGGATCCTCAAGAGTTGATATATTATTCTCTTCCGGATTGAATGTAGAGAGCATGCTATAGAGCGTCGTGGATTTCCCCGATCCGGTTGGTCCTACTACAAGAATGAGTCCGTTTGAATTCTCGAGGTGCTTGCGAATCTTCACCATGTTCATCGGGAGGATTCCTATTGACCGCAAATCGAGGAGGGAAGATTCTTTCTTGAGTATTCGTATAACCACTTTTTCTCCGTAGATATTTGGCATAATGCTCACTCGCAAATCCACATCGTTTCCTTGAGAATCGTGGTAGACTGCCTTTCCATCTTGAGGAAGTCGCTGTTCGTCAATTTTCAGACTTGCGAGTATTTTGATTCGAGCCACAATGGCGGATTTTTGTTCGAGAGGAAGCCGTCTGTAGGTGGTGAAGTGTCCATCAACACGAATTCGCACTGCTATATCAGCATCACCAGGCTCAATATGTATATCAGATCCACTGAGTTTCAGGGCTTCTGTAAAGATTTCCGCAACGATATCCTCCTGCTCTCCGAGGGGAAGAACTGGGGCTGATTGCATCAGACTATCTGAGACGGGTTTCGGATTTGAGGACGTGAGCCCAAAGGCTGAACTGATTCACATGTATGTATCGTATCATAGTATCTGAAATCATGCCAAAAAAATGATTTGCCTTTGTCCATCCTTCTCTTATACTTTCGCCGAACTTTTCCAAGTTCCTTTTTATCTCCTCCTTCTCGTGCCGAAGCCGTTCATGAAATCTCTATTTCTGAAACAGCAAGAATCGAAAAGGTTTAATCCATAGGTATGCGAAAGTACGAACTTATGATGATTGTGGATCCGACTCTCTCGGATGCCGATCGAAAAACTCTCCTCGCGGAGGTGGCAACCGAGCTTACAACGCACGGTGCAAAAATTGTTTCTGATGACCAGTGGGGTGTAAAAACCATGGCCTACAAGATTCGAAACTCACAAACAGGGTACTACATTCTCTATACACTTGAGAGTGAAGGTCAGGGATTCTTCGAAATTACGAAGCAATTCAATCTTAAGAAGACTATTTGGCGACATATGTTTGTCCGAATTGATGAATAATTTTCCCTATGAAAACGATCAATAAAGTCATTCTCATCGGTAATATTACCAAAGATCCGTTTGTAAAAGTAACGGCAAATGGGAAGAAGGTGGTCCTTTTTACGGTTGCTACCAATCACAGCTTCAAGAATGCTGCAGGTGAAATGCTCTCTGAATCAGAGTATACAAGCTGCGTGGCATGGGGAGTGATTGCAGACCGCGCAGAACAGTTTCTTACCAAAGGGAAACTTGTGTATGTGGAAGGACACCTGAAGACCCGCTCGCTCGATCGAGATGACGGGAGTAAGTACTTCAAAACTGAAGTAGTTGCGTCAGAGCTCATCTTCCTCTCCAAAAGAGAGTTCGGAGCGCTTGAAGGAGCTGAAGGCTCTGCAGCGAATTCCGAAAGTATGAGTGTGTTCGACGATTTCTCCGATCTCAACGATACCATTTAATTCTCTATTTATATGTCACACAAAGACAATCAAGAGGTAATTGACCTCAAGCAGGTTGACTACAAAGATATCGAGACTCTTAAGAAATTCATTACAAAATTTAATAAGATTACTCCTCGATACTACTCAGGAACGAATCTCAAGACACAAAAGAAGCTTGCACAAGCGATTAAGCGAGCTCGATACATGGCACTTATTCCGTACGTGCTTGATCTGAAACAGAAAGAAATTCAGGCATAATTGCTCTGAAAAATGTATAAAATAGCCAACTCTGGCTATTTTTTTTGACAGAGTCTTTTCCTGCTCATATAATGCGCGAGTATTATCCCTAAGTTCAAAACATGAACGCACTCAAAAAAATCGGTTACGCCTCAGTTGCCGCTGCCTCAGTGGCTCAAACCACTTTTGCCGCTGGTATCAACGCAGGTGTTGAAAAAGTTGATGATCGTCTTAAGGGGCGAAGCGACAATCTCGAGACAGGTGTTCAATCCATCATTTCGTTTGTAACGAACCTCCTCTATCTTATTGCCGTTGCATTTGTTCTCTACGGAGGATTCTTGATGCTTACTGCAGGAGGTGATGAAGATAAGGTGAAGAAAGGAAAAACTATCCTCATGCAGGCAGCTCTTGGGCTTCTGGTTATCTTCTTGGCAAGTTCTCTTGTTTCCTTCATTCTTCGACTCGTACAGGCGTAAGAGGGGTTTTATTCTGAAAATCCCTCTTACGAGAGGGATTTTTCTTTGGGATTTTGCTCGGTATTCGTAAGCTACACACATTCTCTATTTCATTCTCCGTTTCTTTATGTACGAACCTCACAAGATAGAACCAAAATGGCAGAAATATTGGTCGGAGCACGCTACTTTTGCTGCCCAAAATCCTCCGTTTACCGGAGTGGCTCCGAAGAAGGCATTTATTCTTGATATGTTTCCGTATCCAAGTGGTGCTGGACTCCATGTCGGTCATCCGAAATGATATACCGCAACGGATGTCTATGCGCGATTTCTCAAAGGAAATGGATACAACGTCATGCATACTATGGGTTGGGATGCATTTGGGCTTCCTGCCGAGAACTATGCGGTAAAGACAGGACAGCACCCTCGTATCACTACGGAGCAAAATGTCACTGTTTTTAAACGACAGATTGAATCACTCTGACTCGCGTACGATTGGAATCGTGAGATTAACACGACTGACCCAGAGTACTACCGTTGGTCACAGTGGATTTTTTCTCGCCTGGTTGATCGAGGCCTTGCCTATGAGGCGGATATGCCGGTGAATTGGTGTCCTGCTTTGAAGTGTGTGCTCGCGAACGAAGAAGTGGTCGATGGAAAGTCTGAAGTTGGAGGACATCCCGTTGAACGGAGAAATATGCGTCAGTGGGTTCTTCGAATTACCCAATATGCAGAACGTCTCCTGAAAGATATCGATAGCGTGGATTGGACAGAATGAATCAAAGAACAGCAGAGAAATTGGATAGGGAAGAGTGAGGGATGTGAGTTTCGATTAGCAAAATCAGATGATGCTCAAGTAGGCATATCTGTATATACCACTCGAGTAGATACGGTATTTGGAATGGGATGGGTAGTGATTGCACCCGATCATCCAGATGTTCGGAAATTTGTTACCAAGGAACAAGAAGTTTCCTGTGATACTTATATTGCCGAAGCTCGCTCTAAATCTGACCAAGACCGACTCAATGAAGGAAAAGAAAAAACAGGAGTATTCACCGGTTCTTGGGTGATTAACCCATTTAATGGAGAGGCGGTGCAGGTTTGGATAGGGGATTACGTGCTCGGATCCTATGGAACTGGCGCAGTAATGGGTGTTGCAGCACATGATGAGCGAGACTTTGAGTTCGCAAAGAAGTATCAGCTTCCGATAAAAAAAGTTATTGTATCACCAAAAGAGAACGAAGAGTATGATGCACTTGATGCGAAACTCGAGGGTATTTCCGATACAGATGAAGTAACTGCTTCTGGAGAATCCGTGGATGCTATTTTTGAGCGAATGACGGAGATAGAAGATGGACTTGAGTGAGATAAGGCCTATACGGCAGAAGGGTATCTCATCCAAGGGAATGGGGAGGATGATGCCCTTCTTGATGCGGTTCTTTGACTTGATTCCGCCTCTGCGAGAGAGGTATTTATTCTCCATGCAGAAAAGGAGGGTTTCTGAAAGAGAAAAATAAACTACAAGCTCCGTGATTGGATATTTTCTCGTCAGCGATACTGGGGTGAGCCGATGCCAATCATACATCTCAATCAAGAGGATTTAGCCGTGCTTCCTCCGTATGCTCCAGGAATTTCTGGCGCTTCTCGAGATGGGGATACGCTTCGTATTGACGGGGAAGTATTCTCTCAGATATATCCAGGTCTGGAGTGACCATACGTGCTTGATCCACGTCTCCCACTGGTACTTCCTGAAGTCGAGAAATTTGAGCCAACTGATGATGGGCGATCTCCTCTTGCAAATGCTCAGGACTGGGTCAATGTGCAGCTTGCCCCAAATTTACGAGGAACTCGAGAAACAAATACCATGCCACAATGGGCAGGATCTTGTTGGTACTACTTGCGATTTATGGATGCGAAGAATCCAGATGCGATTGCGAGCAAGGAAGCGCTCTCGTACTGGCAAAATGTTGACTGCTACGTAGGAGGAACGGAACATGCCGTTTTGCATCTCCTGTATGCCCGATTCTGGCATAAGGTGCTGTACGATATCGGAGTCGTCCCTACAATAGAACCGTTTCAGAAGCTTATCAATCAAGGACTCATCCTTGGTCCCGATGGGAATAAGATGTCCAAATCCAAAGGGAATGTTATCAATCCGGATGGACTCGTAAAAGAGTATAGTGCCGATACACTTCGCACCTACATCCTTTCTATGGCAGATTTCCGTGATCCTGCTCCATGGGATACAAAGGCTATGATAGGAATTCACCGATTTCTTGAGCGTTCCGAGGCTCTCTTTGGACCGAAGCCAAAGATTGCTGCAGACGAAATGAAAACGATGAAACTTCTGCACAAGACAATCAAGAAAGTTGGAGAGGATATTCAAGCGTTTAAGTTCAATACAGCTATTACCGCTTTGATTATTTTGGCGAATGAAGGACTTCCTTCTGACACAGAATTTCAAGTCGAGTGGAAATCAGCCTTTGTTCGACTCTTGCATCCATTTGCCCCGCATCTCGCTGAGGAGCTTTGGGAGAGAATGGGGAATACTCAGTCTGTATATCTTTCAAACTGGCCAGAATTTGACTCATTTATGACAATTGATGATGAGGTGACGATTGCGGTCCAAGTGAATGGGAAGCTTCGGGCAACATTCCAGTTTCTTAATGGGGTAGCCCAAGAAGAAGTTGCCGCAACCGCCTATGAATCTCCCGATATCAAAAAGTGGGTGGATGGAAAAAAGATTCTTCGAGAAATCTTTGTTCCAAATAAGCTTTTGAGCATTGTTGTAGAGGAGCCTAAGGTATAAAAGCTAGACTTCCCTTAGTGCTCACGGTAAACCCCCCACGAAATACATTCGTGGGGGGTTTCTACGAGAGAAGTCTACCTTTGTTTTTTAGTAGCTTCGATAATGGTTTTTCTCACAGTCTCCTCTCTCGCACTAGGAAATCCATTATCTTCGGTGAACTTCTTCCAAGCGTACGTATTTCTTACCATGGCCTGTACTTCGCTTGGTTGACTCTTTATAAGCTGAAGAATGTTCTTGATGGACTCAATG
>JAVKLK010000020.1:0-7372 GCA_031539165.1 Patescibacteria group bacterium
AACGATGACTAAACATAGTCTCAAGAGAATCCTCAAAAGCATCTCTGTCTTTCGATGTTACTCATTTTACTCCTGACTGCTCTGCTATATAGAAGAACCATGCGCGAAGTTCACTTTTCCAGTCTTCATCTCGAAGGATGAGCGAAGAGAATGCGTGCCAGTCATTGAGAACATCGTAGCCTAACTCTTTTATATCAGCCACCCCTGAGTCTTCTTGAGTACCAAGGTAGTCAATGAGGGCAAGCTGAAGTGCTTTAAGTTCGTCTTCTCGCTCTTGACGCGTCCGAATCAGATTTACATCGAGAAGCGCTTCGATACTTGCAACAATCATTCCGTACGCAGACTCGGCTTGCATCTGTTTCTCTGGGTCTTTCTTCAGTACTTGAGCAACCCTTGCCCCTTCGCGCTGTGCAAAGTAAGAAAGAATGAGATTCTCCCGTTTCGTATCTCCGTAAGCAGATTGAAGCAATTCACATACAAGATCAGCCTCCACTTCTTTGAGACACTGGTCTTCTTTGAGGGTTCTTCCTCCGATTGCATCAGAAAGGGCAGCTTTTGTTTGGGTCTGAAGTCATGTCACCAATCGGTGTCATGAAGCAGGTACGGGATGAGACGCACCGCTCTGTACCGTTGGAGAGGTAGCAAGGAAGGCGGCCGAAAGAATGAGAGCACCTGGAGAAAGTCGCATAGACTGGGTTAGGTTCAGATAACAATACATTTCAAAGTGATTTTGTCAAACATATCCCGTATTCCTCCGCATCTTTTCTATGACAAAGCCCCCCATTGCGGGGGGCTTGGCTCGGTCAAGACCGAATTACTGGAGCAAGAAGCTCAACTTCGTCGTATCCACCGTAGAAGGAACGATCGAAGTGACTCCGACGGTCACTGCCGCAGGTGCGGCAGTTGCATCGACCATTGCAGTCGACGATCCGTAGTTCCAGTTTGTGCTCCAATTGGAGGCGGTTGCAGCGAGGTTGCCCAGCGTGTAGCCGGTTGGAACGTACACTGCATCGAGAGAAGCGTTCAGGACGAGCACCGGGAAGTCACCTTGACGGGTGATCAAGAGATTTCCCGAACTGTCTGAAGCGATTTTCAGTTCTCCGCTTCCAGAAGCGACGGATTTGCAGGTGGGCGAAGATACAGAAGTACCAAACTTGCACACCATCCATCCGATGTTGGTACCGACGCCCGTGAGGTAGTTCCCCACAGCGTAGTACGATCCACCAACAGATACGACATCACGGAAGCCTGTGCCGTTGGTGGTTGCCACGTCCAGCTTGCGAGCGGTTGTGGCAATGCCGTTGAGATCAGTTTCGACCACGATTGGGTACACGGTCGATCCCTCGTACCCGTATCCGACCATGAGTACTCCGCCTGCGGCCGTAGAGGTGCCTGCGTAGTAAGCATGGGATGTCGCGCTGGTATTGGCAACCAGTTGAGTCGAACCTGAACCGTTGATGCGATATCCGCCCAAGGCCCCGACCACACTCACATTCGCCGTCGAAACAGAAAATGTGGAGAAGAGGTCTTTTTTGGCAGTGACCGTACCGTTCAAGTCATAGCTCACGAGCTTGTTTCCTGAACTGACATAGCCGCCAGATTGAACTTCAATGGTGCCGAATTGGTCGAAGGCCCACACTTTCGCCCAGTCGAGCGTCAGAGTGGAGCTCAGTTTGGCAACCACATGAGCCTTGGCCGATGAGGTGGTACCGAAGACATCCATGGATGCAACAGCACCGCCGTCATTCGTAGCACGCAGACTTTTGATGTCGTAACTCGAAGGTTCGGTTCCGAGCGCATTGCGCAACCCGGTGGCATCAAAGTTCAGCTGTACCACTTTTTCCACCGTTTTGGACGAACGGTTGACCAAGAGGAAGAGCGGGACCTGTTGAGTTGAGTTCGCATACGCGAACGCACTTTGGGCAACCAATACCTTGCCAGAAGCGGGCGAAACCGCTGCTTGAGACAAGTTATTGAGGCCGTAGGCATAGCTCGTGCTCCCGTTGGTACAGGTCACCGAAACGTTTCCGACGGACTGACCGGAGATGGTTCCTGTTCCGTTCGAGACGGAGCAGGTCTGACCGCTCGGCTGCGTTTTGACAGCAACCGAATAGGTCGCGCCATTGGTCAACTTGGTACCAAACGCAAAGGCAGTTGCGCCAGCAGCAGGGCTGACCGTATCGGTGGCATTATTGGACAGGACGAGTCCCGATCCAGTCAGGCCAGAGATACTGCCAGCCACAGCAAACGTTGGGGTATCTGATGAACCCCCGCCGCCACCTCCACCGCAAGCGGAAAGGACAACGGCAGCAATGGAGGCCAGAAGAAGCCCCCGGAACTTCAAATGTTTCATGTCGACTCCTTCTCCTCAGTATTGAGGCGCTATCACTTCTCTTGCAATCATTGCAGAGATAATGAAATCACACGGGACAAGCGTGCAATCTTGAACATCTTCTTCCGAAAGGAGAAAAATTCAATACTTTTTTATTTAAAATAAAAAATACATTTTAGCAAGTTTTGCTCCTTGTTCAGTATATAAGGACAGCTCAGCCTATACAAATTGGTACAGAAAGAATCTGCCCCAACGTGAATATACCCCAGAAGTATCACAACTGCGCATCAGGGAGACGGAAAAATGCCTCTACCATTATCCGGGCAAGTCCATATCCCAGTAAAAATACTCCCGAGAGAAGACCTATTCTTGGGCGCTTGGATTGTAGCCAAAGAAGAACCCCTCATAAAATAATCCCCTCCATCACTGCTTCAAGAAGTGGGCTAGGGAAGTGGGGAATCCCGTTACGAACCATAGCAAATGGACCGGTATATCCCGAAAATCCATACAGTTCATTGTTCAAATAATTTGCGACTCTTCCCAGGGTTATCCCGAGAGGAACGGTCACAGCCACCTCATCCGATACCGTAAGGAGTGAAATTTTTCGAGAATGAGCAAACCAGAGAAGACCAAGAACTACCCCAATAATCCCTCCATGAAAACTCATACCCCCTTCATGAAAGGCAAGCACTTGGATCGGATGCTGCAGGTAGTACGAGAAATTGTAGAAAAATACATACCCCAGACGCCCTCCGACAAGTATCCCCACCATTACAGCATAGAGAAGCACATCCAAATCAGCCCGAGAAAATATTCCTCTTCGAGCAATCCAAGCGTATGCTCCTACCATGCCGAGAGCATACGCGAGTCCGTAGTAAGTCGGAGCAAGCGTCATTCCAAAGAGATGAAGCTCAAAAATGGTCATGCTAGAAATCGCTATATACCTTGCTTGTTACTCCATAGAGAACATATTCCGATGAAGGTTGATTTACCGGCATGTTCACTTTAGCACAGAGTATTGCGAAAAGCTCTTGCGGTGTCTTGTCCGCGCCAACGATACCCGGAAGAAGAACTCCAAGTTTCCCCAGGTTTTGAGAGAGAAGAATGAGCCCCTCATTTCGGGCATCAAGCAAAGAGATATCTGGAAGCACTCTTCGTCCGCTTGACTCAAGGACATCTACACGAATCTGAATCTGCTGAAGAGCCTCCGGAGACAGTTGCCCCAATCGAGGATCTTGCAGAGCATGGAGTGCATTATCTCTCGCCTCCGCAATGGTACTTTGTTGTGTATTATGAACTCGCCCACTGGAAGCGACCACTTCTCCGTTTCGATACAGTGTTACAAACGCAAGGTGTTTCGTCTCGGTATCTGGATGAGATTCCACTCCGAGTTCTGCAAAAGAGGGGATTGGTGCACCGGTGAGATGGGCCTGAAGAACGGTTCGTACAAGGGTGTGATACATAGAAGTATATTAAAATTGCGTGAGGGTCTTTTCTGCTTGATGAACTGATTGCATCTCTTCGGTTGCCACCTCTGTAAGAGCAGACCCCAGAATATCTTGTCCCGTAAGTTCGTAAAGCTTGAAGTAACAAAACTCAAACAGTGTTTTGCAGAGATTTTGGATGAATAAAGTAATGGCAAGCACTGCGGCAAGGGAAAAAAGAATTTTCTGAGAAGTGCTTGAGCCCGAAAAATACATAAGAGCAAGACTTGCTGCAGCGAAGAATCCTACAAAGCTTGAGTAAATAGAGAGAAGACTATATCGATACTGAGAAACTACTTCAGTAATGATATGAGATCCCAGTGCTGAAGTAAGTACATGCGTGACAAATACTGCCATGAGCAGCTCCGTATTTCCTCCTCCAACAAAAACATATACTGGAGTAAAGAGCAGATATGCTACCAAAGAGAAACCAAAAATATGGAGAGATTGTGAGGCGGAACTTCGGTATTTCGCTGGGAAAATCATCCGTGCAAAATACCACTGAAGGAGCTGAGTTATAACAAGGGTTATGAACGCAACCAAAGAAAGCATATAGGGAAATATTGCTGGGGCAGCAGATTGAGTAGTCGAAAGAAATACAAAAGTACACCCAAGAATACATATTCCCCCTAGAGCGCCCGAAACAAAACTTGCACCCGCAGAAATCCCCATCGAAACACTATCGATTCTCGGTGGTCCGAGAAGCTCTTCGGGAGTCGTGTATTGCATATCGAGAAAGATAAAGAGATGATACCACGAGCAGGCATGCTCCAATGCTGATTACTATATCAGCAACATTAAATATGGCAAAGTATTTCAAAGAGAGAAAATCTACCACTCTCCCATACAAAAGTCTGTCCATCCCATTTGAGAGAGCCCCCACAAGAATCGCTCCATATCCAAGTTTCTCACTCAGGATCATTTTTGTTCTCTGGGTCCAGAGAATCCAGAGTATTCCCGCAATGAGAATCCCCGTTATGATGAGTTGAGGGAGTCCCTTGAGCGGAAGTCCAAATGCCACTCATGAGTTATAGTGAAGCTGCAGAGTGAACCAGTCTCCTATCAAATAAACCGTTTGATGAAGAGAATGTTCTGCAAGATACTTTGTATAGCGGTCGAGCACTATCACCCCAACTCCTCCTCCAAATAGGATGGGCCACATGTTACTTATTCTTGATAACTTTGTCTATGAGGCCGTACGCAAGCGCTTCATCGGGATACATATAGTTGTCTCGATCACAGTCTTTCTCCACCTGTTTGATCGATTTACCTGTATGTTTTGCGATAATACCATAGAGCACTTGCCCGGTTTTCATGATATTTTCGGCAATAATTTTGATATCGCTCGCCTGCCCTTCAGCACCACCGAGTGGTTGATGAATCATGATTTCAGAGTGGGGGAGAGAGAATCGTTTTCCTGGAGCCCCTCCACAGAGAATAACTGCCCCCATAGAAGCAGCCAACCCCACACAGATAGTCTGTACCTCTGGCTTGATATGTTGCATCGTATCATAGATAGCAAGCCCTGCTGTAACATGACCCCCTGGAGAGTTAATATACATGGTAATTGGAGCTTTTGGATCTACTTTTTCCAAAAACAGAAGCTGAGCAATAACCGTGTTTGCCACAGCCGAGTCAATTGCCTCACCCAAGAAAATGACTCTATCTTCGAGAAGACGAGAATAGATGTCATACACTCGCTCTCCTCCTCCCGGAGCTTTATCAATTACCGTAGGAATGAGCGTATTCGTTGTACGGAGCCGTGATGTAATTTCTTTGCGAGCCATATTAGTATTTAATGATGAATGGGGTAGTAAGAGTATCCCCATCTTTGAGATTCGTGGTTGTGTTTCCTGGTCCGATAAGTGAGAGCGGACAGGTTCCGTTACAATTCCCGTACTTATCGTCGAAATCTCCGCCAATCTTCGTGACGTACCCCTTTTGTTCATCGTAGATGGTTCCTGCAACATTGAATGCAGTGGCTGATTTCCCATCAGCATTCCATGTTCCTGATGCTGGAGGCTTTGCATAGACGGCATATACGTAGCGTCCGATTCCATAATCCTTGAGTACTTCGTTTGAGCCAACCTTTGTATCAGCGCTTGGATCCACTACATCTTGTGAGAGATACTGTTTCCCTACAAGGGACCGTTCCATAGTCCCTTTTGCTCCGATTTGCGTAGCCGATCCAGAGCTAGAAACCGTTCCACCTCCAGACCCGCCAGTCACAGCAGTAATACTCCCGTCCGAAGTTCTTGAGAGAGAACCTGTATTTGAAGTAAGCGCAGCGGATGAGGCATTATATCCCCAGTAATTCGTAGAGCTATTCGCAGAGGGGAGAGGAAGATACTGCTTCTCTTGTCGGAACTGCTGGAGCGCCGTTTCTATAGTACTGAGATGCTCAATTCGTTTGGAATTCTTCGCCTTCTCCGTCGATCCAGAAAAGCTTGTGTAAGCAACGGTGGAAATGATAGCCAAAATGGTCACGACGACCAAGAGTTCAACAAGGGAAAAACCTCGACTTTGGGAGTAGATATTGCGCATAATGGGGAAAATGGTACGCCAGTATTGTAGGGTATTTATTCGGGAATTCAATAGGAATTGAAAAGAGGCTCCCAAATCAGGGGAAGCCTCTTTTGAAAGAATATTACACCGACGAATTAGTAGGGGAGAAGTGTCGTACTATTGTCCGTAACAGCAGCAGTTCCTGCACCTGTCTGCTTAATGAGTCCTGCGACTTCATTTGGCAGTGTGAGAGAAAGAGTGATGGTACTTCCCGTACCTGGACTCGGAGTAATCGTGAGCGAAAGTCCATCACCAGAAATATTATTGATGGTTCCACTTCCGAACGCTCCACCAGTAATCGTAACAACATCACCACGTTCAAATTTAGCAATATTTGCAGAATTAATAGTGAACACTCCTGTGGAGCCAGTAGCAGTGATGGAAGATACTCCTGACCGAGCAATATAGTTTCCTGATACAGTTGAAACTGGCTGTCCTCCGGCTTCTAGCTTTGCAGCAACCTGAAATGCTCCTGCCTGAAGGGTAGTTCCTCCAATTCTGTATTCTGTATTTTGGGGATCCTTAAATTTGGACGGATCAATTCCGAGTGTTGCATAGTTTGGAGTTCCTGAATCATAATTCACCGTATAGTTCAGAGTTTGTCCGGAGATACCACTTCCAGTAGTCGCCATACGCGAACCAGCAGTAGTTCCATTCGCAACAAACCATACATACTTCACTCCTTCTGTGGTCTTCGTGCTTACTGCTGTGGAAATAGATCGCATGTCAGCAGTGCGCTTACTGTCTCGAGCATTAGCGGAATATCCCTGAAGAGAGAGGAATCCAATCGTACCGAGAATAGCGAGGATCGTAATTACTACGATAAGCTCGACGAGGGTGAAACCCTGACGGTTTTGATATGATTTCATGGGTTTTGAGTAAGTGATAGCCCTCCTCCAAAACCGCCCGGAAGGTAATCTCCCGGGCGGTTTCACCGCCTTGCCGATACCTCAAGGTTAAGAGAGGGTTGCGGGGGGGGGGGGGGGGGGGG
>JAVKLK010000021.1:0-14163 GCA_031539165.1 Patescibacteria group bacterium
AGTGGAGAGGAGGTTCTCGTAGATGGTGGAGAGATCTCGCAGTCGTATGGTGTCTCGGGATTGAGTGGTGTAGCCTTGGTAGGCTACGAAGGAGACACTTGCCAGCAGTGCCAGGATGGTGAGAACGATGATGAGTTCTACCAGAGTGAAGGCACGGGGGGTTCGCAGGCTTCGGGAGAGCACAGAGAGCAGGGGCACTGCTGGGGAGGAAGTGGGAGAAGAAGGAGTGGATTTGGTGTGGGACATAGGAAGAGGAAGAAGGAAGAGTTTTGTTTTAGAACACTCCTATTGTATCACCCCCCCCCCCCCCCCGTCAAGGGGGGAGTAAAAGAAAAGAGCACACCATTTGGTGTGCTCTTTATATCTTCTCTCTTTAGAAATTAAACACATCCACGACCTTCCCACTTATTTCAATTGAATCATCCTGAGAGAGAACTATTGGCATATGCTCCGTATCTTTGGAGTCAGGGAGCAAGTAGATGCTCTCGCTTTCTTGCTTGATTTTTTTCACGGTTGCAGCGCCATTTATCACGCAAAGGTATGCAGCAAACGGATTATCAACTGCCTTAATAGAAGAATCTACTAGAACAAACGCCCCATCTTCCAAATATTTCCCTCGAATGCTAAAATTATTCATCGAAGTTCCCTGCAGCTTTACACAAAAATATTTCTTCGTATCTCAAGAAAGAGCAGACGGAGATATAAGTAATTTCCCCATGTCCGCTTCTTCCGCATATACCAAAGGTCGTCCTGCGTTCGCAAGGCCAAGAATTGGGACGGGGATTGCTATCTGTGAGGCAACTATTCTATCCCCAAGACGAATGGAGCGATACCCTCTTCCCCGCTGAATAAACCCTTTCCGTTCTAGGTAATCAAGGAATTGTACGACAGAATGTTTGCTCTTGAGTCAGAGAAGTTCTTGAATCTCTTCAAGCGTTGGGGATTCTCCGCGCTGTTCGATATAGTTTTTTACCACATCGAATACTTTTTGTTGTTTTGGAGTAAGCATAGTAAAAACAGATTATATATGAAGTATATATACCTGTACATATATTGCAAGAGAAATCGATTTAGTATATGTACTTTCGCTTGTTTATATTGTGTTCCTCCAGAGTTTCCCCATAGTGAATTCCCCCTTCTGCATCGTGAAGATAGTACAGATACCGTGTATTTTTTGGCTGCAATGCGGCAAGCCATGTTTCTCGAGAGGGATTGGAGATTGGAGTAGGAGGCAATCCTGCGTATCGCCTTGTATTGTAGGCGCTGGTACTCTCCAATCCTTCTACAATTCGAGAAGGAGTACACTCGCGAGAACTCAGTTTGAGCGCGTAACAAATAGTGGCATCCGCTCAAAGACTCATGCCGATTTCTATACGTCGAGCAAGTACCCCAGCAACGGTTGCTTTCTCCTGAGAATTTCGCTCTTCACGCTCAACAATTGAAGCAAGAATGAGTGTCTTGTACATTCCTTGAGTTTCTTTTGGAGAAAGCTTCGAATAAATTCGACTCTGAAAGGTTCCCAGAAGTGTATCCAACACCTCATCAAGACGAGCTCCTTGACGCACTCTATACGTATCAGGATAGAGGAATCCCTCAAAACTCTTCCGATTATCAAGGAAAGAATATTTTTTCTGAAGCTTCGGATAAAAAGCAGGGGTAGCCCGAATGAGTTCACCCGCTTTCATAATCCCCTGAGATGCAAGATACGGATCTATGTCGTATATACTCCACCCGGGAAGAATCGTTATAGTCTGATCATTATACAAAGGCTTCTGAAGCGGTCACTGCAACAGACTTTCAAGACTCATCCCCCCAGTAAAAGCATAGGTCCCCGATTGCAGAGAAAAATCAGGTGCAAACCATTTCTGATAAAGACGAAATCGAGTCTCAGACACATCGATTTTGAGAATATCTCGCAAACTTGCAACCGTGCTTCCTGGCTTGATATTTATCTGCATTCGAGAAGAGGTATCCTTTGGAGTTTCTCCAACTTGCACGGAACCAACACTCCAAATGGAGTACAAAAAAGCGCCCCCAAGAACACATACTCCCGCCAAAAAGCGAATTATCTGTTTCATAGAGCTCCGGATAGAGATGTCTCCGAGGTAGTATATCCAGAAGAAGTCCCCCCAGACTGGGATGCTCCAGACATTGAGGTAAGGTCTTGTACACTCGATTTGAGATCTTGTACCGCATTTGCCGTCTGTTCTACCTTTTCTACTACTTTTTTCGTTTGATCAACCTTTGTTTCAATCATCTGCTTACTGGCAGAAACCGTATCTTGAACCTGTCAAAGAGCGTCTTTGGCAGTATCAAGCACTCCTCCCGATGCTTCCTGAAGTTCAATAAGTCGAGTTGAAACAGTATCCGCGGAGGATTTCATACCTCGAATTACCTCATTCACTCCATCTGCCCCTATAAATCCGGCAATCTCATCTGTCTGAGCTGGAGCAAAAAACACCCCCAGCACATAACTCGTACCGAGCAAAAGAATAAGAGAGAGAATCTGAAACATATTAGTTAAAGATATCCTGAACGGATCAAGTCGACTTAAGTTTATCTCTCAAGGCAAGTATATCTTCGTCCTTGATGCTCTCATCATGCAAAACCGAATCGGAAGGAATTCCTATATCAAGAACCCGAGCAAGCTCGATTCCTACTGGAGCAACCGAACTCAAGTCAATTGGCTGCTTCATAACATTGATTTCCGCCTTAATCATTGCCGAAGTGTGACAGTTTGGGCAGTGAACTTCCAGATTTACTGCCTGTCCAGCAGATCCAACAATGGTAACATCCCTCTCCCCTATTTTACTTCCGCATTCCTTGCAAGCAAAGTGAGAGATGGTAGCATCGATGATGCTTTTCATGATGAGGTAGTTCATGTCGATTGGGTAACTGAGAGTATTCTACGAGATAGTTTATATTTTCTCAAGCAATTGACGTACTCTTTGTCTTGACACTTCTGCTCAAAGTAGGTACGCGAGCTCGAAAGCCCCTGGAGAGAATTCCTCTCCTGAGAGAGCGATACGCAAAGGCCAGAGGATTTGCCCATTCTTATAGCCAAGTGCTGCGATTGATGCAAGGAAGTCTGCTTTAAATGCCTCAAAATCAGAGATTTCTGAGTATTTCTCAAGGACACTCAGAGCGAACTGCAGCGCTGTTTTTGCTTGTTCCAGTGTTTCAATCTTCATCTTTGCATTACAGAGCAAGTCAGGACGAACTGCCGCATCTCCATAGAGAAATTTCGTAAGATCAGGGAACTCATCAAATCGCTTGAGTCGAGTTTTGAGCTCGCGGACAATGTTCAAGTTAGTTTCAGAAGAAGCCTTGCTGAAATGTTGTGCATAAAATTCAGGACGATACTCTTGGAGATAGGCATCGAGTCGAGAAAGAACTTCTTCATCAGAAAGTCGCATCAAATGTTGTGAATTCATCCAATCAAGCTTCACTGGATCAAGCACCGCTCCAGATTTCCCCATTCCACTCAGATCAAATACCTCTACGAGTTCATCGAGAGTAAAAATCTCTTGTGTTGTCTTTGGATTCCATCCAAGAAAAGCAACGAAATTCAGAATTGCTTCAGGAAGATATCCCTTCTCAATATACATCTCAGCTGCAGTATCTCCGGTTCTTTTGGAAAGTTTTTTTCCATCGGTTCCCATGATGTTTGGCATATGCGCATACTTTGGCAATTCTATACCAAGCGCGCGGGCAGTAAGAACCTGCTTCGGGATGGAGCTTATCCATTCCTCTCCTCGCATCACGTGAGTTATACCCATGAGAGCATCATCGATAACAATAGCCCCGTGATAGGTAGGGAATCCATCGGTCTTGAGAAGTATCTGATCCTCAACATCGCTCGTATTAAACTCGATTCGCCCTCGAATAAGATCAATCATTTCAACCTTCTCTGCCTTCGGAACTTTGAGTCGTATCGTATACGATTCTCCAGCATCTACTCGAGCTCGAGATTCCTCATAGGGAAGGTTCCGGCAATGACCATCATATCGGGGAGGGAGCTTGAGTTCTTCTTGCTCTTGACGCAGTGCATCAAGTCTCTCAGAAGAACAGAAACAATAGTACGCATGCCCCTGCTTCACGAGATCATGGAGTCGTTCCTGATATATGGGCAACCGTTCGGATTGAAGGTATGGTCCACGACCGCCGTCTTTATGTGGTCCTTCATCCGGAACAATGCCAAAAATTTCAAACATGCGAAGCATGTTGGGGATAGCGTCGGGAACGAGACGAGTTCTGTCAGTATCTTCGATGCGCAGGAGAAATTTCCCTCCATGCCTCCGAGCGAGGAGGTAACAATAGAGGGCAGTACGAAGTCCACCGATATGAAGATAGCCCGTCGGTGAAGGGGCAAAACGAGTTGTAACCATAGAGAGTGAGTATACGAGAAGCTCTTCGAAATTCAAGTATAGGTACGATTTGCCAAAAAGGGTTTATTGAACTTCAAACACCTTTCCTCGACTCAAGATTGTTTTTTTATCAGGAGACATAATAGCAGGAAATACTACGTCACACGCTCGCATCTCCGATACAAAATCAATACTGTATTGACACGGACAGGAAGTACAGCTTGCCTGCCCAAAAAGAACCCCTCGCTCTTTTGCTCTCGCATAGAGACACTGTCCTCCTACTCCCGGAAGCGTGAGTCCCCAATTTGGAACATATGCAGAGGTAGAACCCGGCTGAGGAGTAACACTATCGTATATCGGTACCACGGGGCATCCAGCATTCGAAGCAGCTCCGAAGACAAGAGGGCAGGAGTCTGATTCATTGAGCACTCCATCTCCATCTATGTCAGGAGAATTCTCAAAGACAAGAGTTACGGAAGCCACTGCTGTAGTTCCTTGAGAATCTCGAACCGTAAGAGTCACTGGCATAACACCGGTACGAGTAAATGTGTGGACAGGAGAAACTTCGGAGCTATACCCCCCATCCTTGAAATCCCAACGATACGTGAATGGTCCAACTCATCCAGCAAGAGTGCTGTTAAATTGTACTGTATAGGGAGCTGCGGTATTGAGCACGCTGGCTCGAGCTTCCAGAGAAAGTCCTTTCCCTCCCTTTGCTCAATCTTGCACCTCAACTGCTGCAAGAGATTGAGAAGTTTTTCCCGTAGAAGGTTCGCGGAGGGTAAGTCGGACTAGCCATGTCCCCGCACCACCAAGATCGAGAGGAAGACACTCCCCCTTTCCAGAAAGGCGCTTTCCATCTTGGACTCGAGCAAAATCCCAAGTGTACTCAAATGGGCCTCCTGTATTTTCTGTTCTTCCGAAGAAAGTATACTGTGTTCCTGTTGGATTGGGGAATGAAGTGACCGGAGTGCTCGTAGCACAACGAGCTCCAGCATCAAGAACTCGTACTTCCGAAGAAAGCTGAGATACCCCCACATCGGTGCGTAACGCACAGAGATTCGTACGAAACACATTGGCTGCCATGCGAACAAATTCACGTCTCGTAATATTTTCGTCTGGGCGTATCTTGCCTTGAGAATCAGGAGTGATAATACCAATTTGGATTGCCTTCTGCGCATACCCATACCAAGATTCTGGCGTATCTGGAAGAGTAAGTTTTCGTTCGAAGTTCCCAGAATTGAGAGAATTATTCCAAAGTCCAGCCTGTCGAAGCAGTACCGCCGCAGCTTCTATTCGAGTAATCTTATTATAGGCACAAAATGGAGTCTCCGAGTAAGTTTTCCCATCCTGACATGAGGTGGTTCCATTTGTCCCCGTTACATATCATTCAACAATCCCTTTTTCTTTTGCATAGGAAACACAATAGAAATTCTGATTTTTTCTCTCAAAATCCGTAAAAGGAAGAGCCGTATATTTCAGGATGTCTTCAAAGCTCGGTGAAAGACAGTTCTTACAACTTACCCCAACCACTATTGCCACAAAGTCATCTCGATTCATGAGAGAATTTGGATTGAATCGCTTACTCGGATTATCCGCAATAATCCCCCTCTGGTACAGATTTACCAAATCACCGTAGTAGTCATCCGTCTCCGCCACATCCGTGAAAGGAAGCTCGTAGGAAGCAGCGCGCACCTCAAACAAGCAACTCTGCATGCCAACAAAAGACAGCAAAAAAATCGAAAAATATCGCAAAGGGGAGGCAAAACGCGCAATGAGACGCAAAACAGGATTCATAGGTCCGAGTATATCGTGTGTCTGCAAAAAAGGCAAGCAAGACCTATTTTGTATACGTGACGTATGAACCGATATCAAACTCCGCTTCGTGAACCTGCTTGTAAGGAACTTCATCATACTCATCGATCTCTGGTGCCTGAATTTCCCGACGGATGATAACGGTTTTTTCTTCAATCTGCATGACATATCCTTGAAATACTTTACCTCGGGCAGCTTTTTCATGATCGTGATATATTCCCTCCAGAATCTTTCCCAGTTTTTTCATGCGAGTTCTTGCCACTACATCATTTACTTTCCCATCAAGTTTGGAACTTGCAGCAAGAGGCTCATCATGATATTGGAAGACGCCGACGCTCTCAAATTTTTGATTTATGACAAATTCACAAAGCTCAGCAAAATCCGCATCAGTTTCACCAGGGAATCCAACAATAAAGGCGGTTCGGATAAACGCATGAGGGAACTCACGGCGAATATATTCCAGAAGTCTCAAGATGTGCGCTTGATCATAGAATCGGCCCATTCGTTTCAGGATACTTGCACTGAAGTGCTGAAATGGAATATCAAAATACGGAATCATCTTCTTAAGCTGAGAAAGCCTCTCTAAATGAGCGAATGTTAACGTATCTGGGTAGAGATAGAAAAGACGGAACTTGAAGGATTCAGGAAGTGCATCAATTCTTTCGAGCAACTCTATGAGCCGAGACTCTTCATAGATATCCGTTCCGTACCGTGTCGTATCTTGGCAGATAATCTCGATTTCTGATATACCACTAGCAACCATAGTTTGAACCTCTTGAAGCACATCTTCTATAGGACGAGACTTCTGTCGACCACGGATTTTTGGAATAATGCAGAATGAACAATTATTATCACATCCTTCAGCAATCTTGAGGTACTCGTAGCCGAATGGAGCATGAATGTAGGCTCGTATCTCATCCCCTTTCCAGACAAATGCCTTTTTTCCAATCTGATTTCCTCCTATGGAACCAAGATACTCTCGAAGTTTTCCTTCTTTGAGACTTGCGAGTCCACCCTCTTTGAGTTTTTGCAGGGCATGAGCATTTACTCGAGGGGTACTTTCACCAAACAACATTTTCTCAATTGTCGCATAGTCAGTAAAAGGAAGTACCGCATGCAAATGTTTCATATTTGCGAGAAATGCATCGTCTTTCACGGAAACATAACACCCCATAAGAATAACCTTCTTCCCGAGAGAATCAAAATACGCGAGCGTCTGCTCTGATTCCTCGCGCGCTGTCGAAAGAAATCCACAAGTATTCACCAAGACATACTCCGCATCAGAATCTTCTGGAGTATCATAGTATTGAATATCGAGTCTATCAGAAAATTTGAGAATTTGTCCGATAGCAAATTCGAGATCAACGAGATTTTTTGAACACCCGAGATTAACGGATGAGAAATGAAAAGAGTTTGACATGGCAGCGAGTATAGCGAAAAGAAGAGAATGGCAAGTCCTTGACAAAATAAATTTATTTGACATGAGGGACCCTTTACATACTCTGCCAGAGACCCTCAATTCTGTTGGTCTTGTTCTTTAAAACCCACTTGGAGAGGAGTTCATCATGAACCACTACGCGGTACTCGGATTGAGCTCTCATGCATCTGCTACGGAGATCAAGACCGCATACCGAAAACACGCAAGCACAACTCATCCGGATCGCCCGGGGGGAAATGCTGAAAAATTTCGCGCGGTGCAAACCGCATATGAAATTCTGTCAGACCCAGAAAAGAAACAGGCATATGACCAGGAAATTCTCAACTCGTTTGTGGAAAATCCAGTCATTCTCGCTACTCAAATCTGGGAAAGATTCATCAACCAAACCATGTCAGCTTCCTGCTGATACTGCCATTTTTACATAGGAGACAACCATGGCAACTGCAAACAAAACACAAACCAATCAACTGGCAGCGTACCGCGCGAGCCAAATCACCACAGCCATCGCGCTTGCAAGCACCGGGGATGGCAAAAGCGCCGAACGAGCACTCATGCAAATTGCAGAAACTCAGGGTGACATAGCCTTGTCCAAAGCACTTTCACAAGTGCCGGGGGCAACGATCATGACCATTCTGACAGCAGTTGGCACAAAGCATAGCTCTGTTGTGCCTGCCCTCATCACTCCCAAGCAATTCGCCAAGGCAGTCGAAGACTTGCCGAAAGCATGGATTGCTCATGGAGCACCAATGGAGTACGGAATCCAAGAATTGTTGGAAGGGGTCATCCTTCGTCCCGATTTGGAAACTGGAGAAGTTGGTACTGAGGCAGGTGCCTTCTTCAAGGCGCTGGGCGAATCCAGTGTGGCTCAAACCATGCTGACCATTGCCTTCTACGATCACGGAGAGGAAATACTGCAGTACCAGAAAACGAAATCGTTTGATGGTGCCACGAAGCCCGACTCTGCAGAAGACATCCGTGAAACGGACTGGAAATATGCGGTGTACACGATGCGAAAAACCAATCCTAACCTGTTCCAACAGGTCTGTATTGGCTTGAGCAAAGACCACATGGTCTTGCTCGATGAACTGAAACCCACTCTCCAAGTGGCAACTACCGAAACGGCGGACGAGTCAGCTCTGTAACAAGGGCTTCGTTTCTCCAAGCAGGTAAATCCAAAGCCGCGCTTTGTGCGCGGCTCTCTCGAGATTCGTAGAATTCTACGCGTTTGGAGAGAGCTATGACTACACTTTCAAATAATACTCCTCAATTCCCTCTCGCCCCCTCTGACGGGCGATCTTTTTTCGAGGCAACTCTTTCTGAGGCACAAAAAAGAGGACTTCTCTCCAAAGAAGCGGTACAGAAGATTCTCGATGATGGACCAAAAGGCATGATTCAGATTGCTCAAACATTTGGAAATGTTCATCATGCTTGAGATATCGAAAAGGCAAAAAATCGTTTGGCACATTTAGTATCACTTGGCCTTGAAGATATTTCTGGCGGAGATATTCAAAAAGCGATACTTGCTCTTCGCGGAGGAATTCTTCCACTCTCCAAGAGAGGTTCTGAGCTGATAAAAAAACGGATTGCCCTTCGCGCTCACCCTGATTGGATTGAAGCAGTAGAGAGTGATCGCGAACTTCGAAATCAAATGTATGATACATTCGCACCCACAAGCAATCCTCATAGATTTGAAACGAAACAAGGCCTTTCCTACAGAGAGCTTCTTCGAAGAGATATTGAAGACGCCACAAAAAAAACTCAGCTTGCTACTACAATCCAAAAAATGTTGCGAGCACAAAGAATCTCTCCTCAAATAGGAGAAATCCAGTGGATGGATACTCTGGTTCACGAACTCTTCCCTCGCATAGTAACGGGGAAGACCTTGGATTTTGAAGCGGTTTCCGAAATACAAAAAGCGTACCAGAAAGATGGAAATACTCAACAGAAGCAACGTTGGGATGCTTTCTTAAAGAAATTTGAAGCTGGAGACTTTGTGGAACTCCAATTTCAATCTGTACTTCAAGTATATATCTCAGAGCTTCAAGCTTCAAAAGAAATAGCGAATCAAGATGGAGCAAATGATGGATTTCATGGGGAAGCAGAACCGAGCTACACAAATTGGAATACTCTTACTCAGGGGAAACGTGTATCTGATGAAGTACTCAGAACAGCAGTACTCTCAGGGTATGTGATGGGGGAAATGAAATTGTCTATTTCACAAGCGGAACTTGAAACAATCTTACGTACTATTCGGAGTAAGAAACTTTCTCTCGAAGGGTGCATCGACTATGCAAAAACATCCATTCCAGAATGACGAGGCCCAGAAACCACGACATCCGATTGATTCTTCGCTTTCTGGGATAGTCTCCTAAAAAAAGGACGAATTCCAAAATGGCTTCTTGAAGAAATGGCAAAAAGTGTAGTAACTCGATAAGAATCGTCTGTTATTTCTTGAGAATATTTACGAACGTTTCACTTGGAATGCTCACTCTTCCAAACTGTTTCATTTTTTTCTTTCCCTCTTTTTGTTTTTCGAGCAGTTTTCGCTTTCGAGAAATATCTCCTCCATAGAGTTTCGCTGTCACATCTTTTCGGAGCGCAGAAATATCCTCTCTCGCAATTACTGTAGCACCTAATGCTGCTTGGATTGCTATGGCAAACTGAGCTTTTGGTATTTCTTCTTTGAGCTTCGCACAGATACGACCACCGAGTGTACGGGCACGCTCTCGGTGAACAATCATCGAGAATGCTTCAACCTTCTCCCCTGCTACGAGTATGTCGAGCTTTGCGAGATCATCCTGCTTATAGCGAAGAAACTCGTACGAAAGAGAACCATATCCGCTTGAAAGAGATTTCAAATCATCATAGAAGTCTCCCACAAGTTCTGCAAGTGGAATTTCATACACGAGAACCGCTCGCGCAGCATCAAGAAAGTACTGATTCTTAAAGGCTCCTCTTCGCTCTTGAGAGAGCTGCATGAGATTCCCCACATATTCCAATGGAGTAATAATCTCAATCTTGGCTATTGGTTCCTCAATCCATTCAAAATTACCCGGCAAAGGTAAATCTTCTGGGTTTGATACATATACTGCGGTATACGTTTTCCCCGAATGTTCAAAAACTTCAGGAGCATTGCGAGGGTAGAGCGTTCGCTTATCCCCCGGAAGTATGACCCGATATGTTACCTGAGGACTGGTCATAATGACATCCATCTCAAATTCTCGCCAAAGGCGCTCTTTGACAATATCCAAGTGAAGAAGTCCAAGAAATCCACAACGAAATCCATGTCCCAAGGCAGGAGATACCTCGTGCTCTGTCACAAGAGAGCTGTCATTGAGCATGAGTTTATCCATGCTATCTTTGAGCTTTGGGTACTCTTCTGTATCAACAGGGTACACTCCGGCAAAAATGAATGGGGTAATTCTTTTGAATCCCTTAATCGGATTTTTGCGATCTGGAGAACCAGAAAATACAGTATCTCCTACTCGCGCTTCCGAGATATCTTTGAGCCCTGTAACGATATAGCCTATTTCTCCTTCTTCAATAATTCCGATTGGATTCCACTTTGGAGAGAAACATCCCACCTCAAGCGCCTCTATGCGAGAGTTTGTATTGATAAATTCGAGCGTATCTCCTTTTTGAATTCTTCCGCAAAATAGCTTCACATACACTACTACTCCTTTGTAGGTATCATACTGAGAGTCAAAAATAAGCGCTTTTACGGAAGTTCTATCGAATTCAGGAGAAGCATGAGGCACCAATTCTGATGCTCCAGAAAGTCCTTTCGGCTCAGGAATATGAGTTACTACTGCATCAAGCACTTGTTCCACATTGAGTCCTGTTTTGGCAGAAACAGCAATAATATCCTCCTTCTTGCATCCAAGCAAGGTCATCACCTCCTCAGAAACACGATCAACATCCGCGGATGGAAGGTCAATTTTGTTGAGAACAGGAATGATGGTGAGATCATTTTCGAGTGCGAGATATACATTCGAAAGTGTTTGCGCCTCAATCCCCTGGGTTGCATCTACTACAAGAATCGCTCCTTCTACGGAAGCAAGCGAGCGAGATACCTCATACTGGAAGTCCACATGCCCTGGAGTATCAATCAAATTGAGCTCAATCCCCTTCCACTCCATTCGTACTGGAGTCAGCTTGATAGTAATACCTCTCTCTTTCTCGATATCCATAGTATCGAGAGTCTGCTCGCGCAGGTCTCGTTTGGCGATTGTTCCCGTGATTTCAAGCATTCGATCCGCAAGGGTAGATTTCCCGTGGTCAATGTGAGCAATAATACAGAAATTTCGAATCGGTTTTACCATAGAATAGGTTCAAGTATGGGCGGATTGTAGCGAAAAACGAAGGAAAGAGAAAATGAATTTGACTTTTATTACCAAAAAATATATTTGATTTATGTCAAACAAACTTTCCCCTTCTCAAAAATCAGGTCTTGAAGACCTGATTAATCGTTCTGCCCAGCTCCGAGAAAAACATGTTGAGATTCTCCAACTTTCTGATCCTGATACCTCAGAACTCATCCAAACAGTACAGGCACATATTGGTCAGATGGAACACCAGATGCGCCTGCAGTCGAGTGACTTCCAGCTCATGCAAAGCATTCTTCTGATGCGAAAATCAGCCGAAACAGACTACAAACAGCTTCTTGAACTAGAAAGCACCCTCCGCAAGTTTCTTCTTGGAGAGAAGCCTCCTGCTTTCGGATTGATTACGAGAATGATTCGTTTTTCTATTTTCGTTCGAAGAAAAAAGATGGAGTCATACGCCAAGCAAATCTCTCAAGGCATTGAGAATCGACTCTCTAAAGTTTCCGTGTAGAGATATAGGTATCCGAGAAATTGTTCTCCTGCACAAGAGAGAGCAATTTTTTTTCAAAAGTTTTCAACGAAAACAATTCCGCGCGAGAAATGCAGGCCTCAACCATTGTCTGAGACTTTTCTCGAGTCATCCCCTCCACTGCCTGAGCGAGATCCCCATCGGAATGATTCGGAGCCAGAAGAATACCCGTCTCTCCATGAATCATGGTCTCCAGAAATCCCCCCTCTGCAACGGCAACCACTGGAACTCCCGATGCAAGAGCCTCTATCGTGTTCATTCAGAAATCCTCATTTCGTGATACATAAACGACTGCTCGAGCATGCCGAACGATATTGGGAAGCTCAGAATTGTCCTCAAGCGTAAGAAATTCGATGTTTGGAGCATTTGCCGCAAGTATTCGGAATTCCTCCAGTTGAGGATCATTTTTCCCATATATAATTCGAAGTTGCTCATTGGGAAGCAAGAGGAAGGCTCGGATAATAGCATCGATTCGTTTCGCGTGTGCGAGTCGAGCATACGAAAGAAAATATCCTCCCCATTCTTCCGATAGTCTCTGATGGGACAAGAGGGGGAAGAATTGTTGCGTATCAACGGGGGGGTACAAAACTTCCACTCGAACTCATGGAGCAAGTGCACGAAGGAAATCGGCATTTTTCTTCGAATTTGCCAGAATCAAATCCATCGAACGCAAATCGAAGAGGTACCACCATTTCAAGAGAAACAGTGCTCCCCTGAATAAAGGCCTCAGCCAGAAAGAAACTTTTTTGATATACTGATCTCTCTGGTCAAACAAGTGACGGGAAATACTGTGCGCGTAATACACTTTTTTCCCGCGTGCCCATACACGTCCACTTATTGCTTCGTTCGAGAAGATAACCGTATCATAGTTTCGCAATACAGAACCCCGAAGTAGGAACGAAAATTTCATGAAAAGAAACGACACCATTCCTCTTCGGAAACCAGGAAATATTTCTATCATCCTCCCACAAAATCCCATGGAAGTCACATCATAGCTCGCTGGAGAAAACACCGAAGTAATCAAGTCTGCTCCAAGTATCTTCGCCATCTCAACATTCATGCGCTCTGCTCCTCATTTAATGAAGAAGCTATCATGCGCTATCGCTATTCGGTGTTCCATATTCTGCATAGTATGCAGATGCCGTCCCAAAGCAAAATCCGAAATCATCGTGATATTTTTGGGGCAAACAATACAATAGGAGGAGTATCATACATTTTTTCGTCTATGTGCTGAGTATTCTGATTCGTAGGAACTTCCGCTGGTGCGGAACAAATTGTTCTTGAAGGGCTTCATCGGCTGGAATACCGAGGTTATGACTCAGCCGGCATGGCACTTCACTCCCCTTCTGGAGTCGATGTATTTAAGGCGGTCGGGAAAGTTAAAGAAATCGAGAACCTTCTCGAAAATTCGAAGTCACCAACAAAGACCTATACGAGCGGGATTGGGCACACTCGATGGGCCACTCATGGAAAAGTTACTCGGGAAAATACTCATCCCCACACAGATGAGAAAAAAACCGTCTTCATCGTACACAACGGAATCATCGAAAATTTCAGAGAGCTGAAACAAGAAATCCCCAACCTCCAACTCTACGGCGAGACCGATACGGAAGTGATTGCCAAGGTTTTCGCGCGAATTCCTGGAAAAACTTTTATCGAACGAGTGGAGAAGTTGGTTGAGAAATTGGA
>JAVKLK010000022.1:0-7994 GCA_031539165.1 Patescibacteria group bacterium
AAAGAGTTTTTGTCAAAAAACGATTGACTTTTTACAAAAAACTGCCATTCGAAAACTCTAAAAGTGCTTCAAGAGAGAGAATTGGGATATTCAGAGTCTGTGCTTTTGCCAACTTCGACCCAGCATCTGTTCCCGCCACAAGATACGAAAGTTTCGGTGATACAGACGTACGAACCTCGCCTCCATTTGCCTCTATATAGTCATGAATCTGATCTCGTGACATCTGCTCAAACGAACCCGTTACACAAAATGATTTTCCTTCCAAAAACCCTCCACGCGGAGAAACATCGGGAAGTTCCGGATGAACTTCTGAAAATAATTCTTGTACCATCTCTCTGGTATCAGCAAAGTAATCAACAATGGACTCCGCTGTAACTGGCCCAATATCAGCAATACTGGTCAGTTCTTCAACCGTAAGCTGCATACAAGTGTCCAAAAGAGAGGCCTCTGGATTATTCTGTTTCTTCCATGCTATATGCGTTGCAAGAATTTTTGCCGTCTTCCTTCCCACTTCTGGTATTCCTAGGGCAATGAGCAAGCGCGAGAGTTCAAGAGACCGGCTCCCCTCAATAGCAGAGAGAATATTGTCGGTTCTTTTTTGTTCAAATCATTCTAATTGAAGAATCTGGTCGGCATATCGGTGGAGTCGGTATATCGATACTGCATCGGTGAGAAATCCTTTTTCCAGAAAAAGATCGATGTGCTTCTCTCCGAGTCCCTCAATATTTGCCGCATGCTTGGAAACGAATACCTTGAGAGCTCCGCTCGTCTGAGCAGGACAGATAGCTCGGTTTGGGCAAAACAGGGCTACCTTCCCCTCTTCTTTGGAGAGAAGAGAACCACAACTCGGGCAATGAGACGGAGGAGTGATGACCATCTCGCTCCCATCTCTCGCACTATCAATTACTGAAACAACTTCTGGGATGACTTCCCCCGCCCTTTGGATAAATACGCTATCCCCGATTCTCACGCCTTTTCGCTCCAATTCCTCATAGTTATGAAGCGTGGCCCGACGAACTATAACCCCAGAAACGGAAACTGGTTCCATATGAGCAACGGGGGTGACCGCACCCGATCGACCAACAGAGTGTTCGATAAAAAGTACTCGAGTTCGAACTAGTTCTTGGGGAAATTTATACGCTATGGCAGACCTGGGATGGTGTTCGGTGCTTCCAAGCTCGTTCCAAAGAGCATACTGCTGTAATTTTATTACCAGTCCATCTATATCAAAAGCAAACCTTGGTTTCTCCATTGAAGCAATGCGTTCCGCCAGAGCCTCAATAGTAGGGAATGCTTCAAAAAATGGAGAAACAGAGAATCCCCACTCGGCAAGCTGAGCAATGCCTTGTTGATAGAGGGTGACCCCGAATACATCATGTTCAAGCTCTAGATAGGGGACACTGTAGGCAAAAAACTGAAGTCCTCTCGTGCGAGTAATAGAAGGGTCGAGCTGTCGCAAGCTTCCCGATGCGGCATTTCTCGGATTAGCAAAGAGCTTCTCTCCTTGACTGAGTCGGTCTGCGTTCACCCGAGCAAACTCCTGATGCGGCATGATGACTTCCCCTCGTATCTCGATTTCACCCTCAAATGGAATGGTTCTTGGGATATTGCGTATTTCCAAGGCGTTGACACTCACATCTTCCCCTTCCACTCCATTCCCACGAGTAAGCGCTCGAACAAATGAACCATTTTTGTAGAGAATACTCATTCATAGTCCATCGAATTTCAACTCAAGCATACAAGCCAGAGGATCTTCTCTTCCGAGATATCTTCGAGCCCTCTCTCCAAAGGCAATAATCTCTTGAGTATCGTAGGTATTATCCAGAGAAATCATCGGAGAAAGATGCCTCCCTTTCTCGAACTGACGAGAAAGCATGACATCAATCCGCTTAGTTGGAGATTGTGGATCAAATATTCCAAATCGCTCTTCCGCTTCGGCAAGCAATCGAAATAGAGCATCATATTCCCCATCATCAAGAACTGGACTGGATTCTTGATAGTAGAGTCGATTATGTTCTCGAATGAGTGCTTGCAACTCCAAAACAGAGGAAACGCTGAGTGGTATTTCTCCTGCAAGGTAGGCTTGGCTTCGACGTAAAAGTTCAGACTGCATATGGACGAAAGCATATCCGAGAGCCCCAAAATATGCAACTCTTTTCGGATTTTGAATTTTCCAAAATCTTCTTTCCCATATACTCTGTGCATGCATCGAATTTCAATCTGAATCATCTCTCTCTTTCTCGTAGGAATATCTGCATATTTTCTTCGAGATGGAGTGTCGGATACTCTTCTTGTCCTCGCGTCAAAACAAACCGAAAAGAGTCAATCGGGTGCCCTTGAACCAAAGGACCCTTCCCATGCGATAGAGAATCTTGAACGTGCTACTCAGATATTTTTTCGAAAAAATATAGATCAAATCGCTACGAATCTCGCTCTCCAGAATACGTCCGATTCCTCCAAGCAAGAAGCATACAAAAAAGATTTTGAGCAATTTCAGCGAAAGAATATCAAAGCGGATATCTCCTTTGAAACAGCGAGTATTCTCAGAAAAGAACTCCTCTCCCAAGAAAGTATCAATCCAAAAGATCCCCTCTTTCGAGCCTATGTCCATGTAATGGGGCGACTCCAAGGAAAAACAAAGAGTACCTCCGGGGCTACAAAGCTTGATGGAGGAACGATGAAGCTCATCTTACTCGCAGAAAGATGAGTGCTCCCTCCTGACACGATGCTTGATTCTGAAACACTTCAGGCAGTATTTGAATCGGCTGGATTTATCCTGTGGCGAGAACTGGATTTGCGGACTATGCGAAGAACCATTGTGACAGAATGACTCTCTCAAGAAAGTCTCTATACGCAAGCCTATCTCACCGCCTCCCATCTCTTCGGGAGAAAAAGCCTCGGCAACAGACTCTACCTCAAGAATACCCTCAAACATACCAAACAATTCGCCAGTCTCTCTTGCGAAGCAAACTCAGCGACTCATTTCTACAACTATTACGCCAGTAAATCCAAAGTGCCCCTCATGAAGGAGCCTGATATGTTTGAACTTTTCCCAAAAGACGAGCGACTCCCTCAGCTCACCAAAATATCTGGAGGATTTCAGCGTATCTGGGGAGACCCCGAAACCGCATTCGTCTGAAATGTATCAGGGAAACAAAGTATTAATATACGAGAGCTTACCGGCTACGGCATCCATGCCGCAGGAGTAGTGCCCGTGCTTCAAAAGCTTCTCCAACCCCTACAATACTCCGTAAAAACCACAAAATTCAACGAAATGACTATCGTGTGGAATCTCTCTCAAAACCACCCCATTCTTTTCTGGTATGTATTCTCAGAAGATCCAAAGCAGGGTTTTGCAAAACTTGAGTGGAAAACATGGACAGGAGAACCTCGAACCGGCTATATCGGAGAGCACACCGGAATTATTGTAGGAGCAGAGCTTTCTCGGTCAGGCGAACTCACCAAAGTTGCCTACTATGAGGGACTATCGGATGCACTCATTTGGGAAGATTGGAATTCGCTCAAAAGCAAAGCTCGTTTCTTTAACGAGAGCATCGTTGTCTCAGGAAAAAAGCGCTAACCACTCCTGCCGTCTCCGTTCGGAGAATTCGATCTCCCAAACTCACTCCGTGGCATCCAGAATCACGGAGATACAGAGACTCCTGAGGAGTGAAACCCCCTTCCGGACCCACATAGATTCCATAACAATCCCCGAGTGGGAGCGAAGAGATTCCCGTTGTTGCCTGTGTATCTGCCATGACTCTTACACAGTGCTCGGGATACAACACATCAGCAACCCCTCAAGAGAGTATCTGTAAAGAAGGAATGATGCTTCCTCCCGATTGTTCCGTTGCTTCTTGCATGATAGTGCGGAGTCGATCTGCCTTACGCTCAAGTCCAGGAAGTTTCTGAGATCGCTGTGCGGAAAAAAGAGTAAATGTCGCCACTCCCGATTCGACTCACTTCTGAAGAAGCCACTCTATTTTCTCCAGTTTATTGGGGATTGCCTGAAACAGATGAACCATTGGTCACGATGCTGGTTTCTCGATCAGTCAAGCACAAGTAAGGGATATATCCGCCTGAGAAATGCGCCCGATGGTATAGCGCACATCGACGAAATGAGTTCCGTCAAAAAATATACATTCCTCCCCCTCTCGCATTCGCAATACTCGAGTCATTTGGTGGTATAAATCCGTATGTACTCTCGAAGACAGAAGGAGTGTCTGCCCAATTTTGGACGCAAGAGACGAAGGAAAATAAAAGCGTTGCATTCCTCAAGAGTATGGACAAAGCTGTTTTTTGGCAAGAAATTCATATACTCTCCCTCATGCGAACGTTCACTCAAGAAAAAATCGGAGTCTATCGACAGACAGGCGGAGATTTTTGATTCATCGATGAGATATCCTCTTCTCAAGAAAAAGACGGCATTTTTGTGCATACTTCCAAAGCACTCGATGCGCTCGATGGAGACAGGGTATGTTTTCGCTCCTCTCGAGGAAGAATGGGGAAAATGGAAGCACGAATCACTCATATCCAAGAACGTTCTCGCACCATTCACTATGGACGTATATTCAAAAAATGAGGATGGCATATCGAGATTTTTTCTCGCTTTCTACTTATTCGAATTCGACCAGAAAGTATCCATCCCTTTGAAAAAGAGCTCTCTCACGGAATGACGGTTGGAGTTCGAGTTACTGGCTATGGGAAGCATATGGAAGCCCTTCTCGTTGAAAAAATTGGACTGGAGAATGAACCAAACTACTACCGAAAACTTCTGCTTGCTCAGAGCGGAGTACCTCAGCATTTCTCCCCAATGACACTCAAAGAAGCAGAAAAGCTTGCGATACCCAACGAGCGAGATTGGATCTGAAGAGTAGATTGTCGAAACAGAACCATCTGCACAATCGATGGAGCGGATGCAAAGGATCTCGACGACGCCATTGAAGTAGAAGCACTCCCCGATGACGCCTACCGACTCACCGTACATATTGCCGACGTAGCAGAATACGTACGCCTCGGAACGGAGCTTGATACAACCGCCCGAGAACGAGGAACGAGCGTATACCTAGTAAATCAGGTAATCCCCATGCTCCCTCCGAAACTCTCCGATTCGCTCTGCTCTTTGCAAGCAGGAACACCGAAATTCTGCCTTTCTCTCGAAATGCTTATTGATGCAAAAGGCAAAGTATACAAAACTACTCCATTTGAGTCGGTGATTCAATCTTCCTACCGAGCTACCTATCAAGAAGTAGAAGATGATTTGCACCACAAGCCAACCAACATTCCTCCCAAAGTCAGCTCCATGCTGGCCCACGCGTGGAAACTCAAAAAGATTCTAGATATCGACGTCGAGCAGAAGGAAAAATAGATTTCCCCAGCACGGAGAATCAACTCATCCTTGAAGAAAATGTCTTGGTAAAAATCCAGCCCGTTGTACACCTTGAAGCCCATGAGCTTATCGAGCAATTCATGGTGCTCGCCAATGAGGAGGTATCGAAATGGCTTTCGGAAAGAAATCTCGATACCGTATACCGAATACACCCCGAACCAAGTCAAGGAGGGATAGGCCGTCTCGAAGAGATACTCCAAACCTACTGACTCTCTCTCGTACTCAAAGACCCGCTTCATCCCAAACCAAAAGAGATTGCCCGAGCACTTGAGCTCCTCAGGGCCAAAGATACAGCATGAGTGACAAATAAATGAGCTATCAGCTCCATGTCAAAAGCTCTCTACTCTACAAAAAATATTGGACACTTTGGGCTGGCTCTTACGTATTATTCGCATTTCACCTCCCCCATCCGCCGATACCCGGATCTTCTCACCCACCGTGCGGTCAAAGCATTTCTCGCAAAAGAAGCCCAGACAAAAACCCCAAAAAGTACCGCATCCCTTGAAATAGTCGCCAAAGACTGTTCGACCAAAGAAAGAAGAGCCGAAAAACTCGAGTACGACTTCCGAGATACCCTCATTTGCGAATGGTTGACTCAGCGTATTGGCGAGTGCTTTGACGGACGAATTACCACCATCCTCGAAAAGGGGTCATTTGTTGAGATTTTCTCGGGAGTTGAAGGATTTGCTCCTCGATTAACTGGACCCACTATTCAAATAGGCACTCCTGTTTCGGTAGAAATTCTTTCTGTTGATATTCGCTTGCGAAGGATAGAGCTCAGAGCCCTATAAGGCATAAACAGAGACTACGATTCAATCTCTACTCATCGGTAGAGGATTTCCTCTATGAGTACCGAACGAGTTTTGGCTCCAAGAACTCCCGCATTGGGGTCTTTTTCGTGAGAAACGAGTTTTTTATCGATTTGGAATTGTGCAATGGCTGCTTTCGTTGCGGGCCCGTAAATCCCCGTGGATTTTGTATTGAGGTACCCGATTTGTCTGAGAGTTTCCTGAAGAGTTCGGATTTCAGGAGCGGAAGTGCCGAGTTTTGGACGATCAATTCTTGCAAAGTATGAGTCAAGAGTCTGTCGTTGTTTCTCAAAGTAAGCGAGTTTCTGGGCAAGCTCATCCTCTTGTTTCTCCTTGGAAGATTTTTCTGAAGACACTTTGGCTGCAGCCTTGGTAAATTCTTTGGCATCTTTGGCAACCGATTTTGATAGAAGCGCTTGTGGGACGGTATCCGTATCGAATCGAACTTGCACCTGAGAATCTTTGTAGATTCTGGCTTTGACCGTTCTCTTCCCCCAGGCGAGGGCTCGAGCAAGACCTGCCTCACCACTTCCCATCCAGATATCAACTCTATCGAATTCATGTCCTCGAACTCCTTTATTCACAATAGCCCCTCCCCTATCTTCTACAGAACCGGTTCCCAATCCCGATATCCAAATTTTTGTTCCGAATTCATAGTCTTTGGGAGCGGCGAGCATTCATTCAAACACCGCTTTTCCACTCGCTCCATGGGTACCGTTCCCATTGAGAACTCGCTCATCTTCATAGTTCCCTCTCAGATAGTATCGTTGATCTGGAAGAGGAGAATAGTATGCGGTAGCAATAAGGGTCACTTCCTCATACGGGAGTTCTTCTACCATACTTATTTTAGGCTTGGGAAGAGTGGACTGCACTGCAGCAAAAGCGACTGAATTCACCAATGTGAAGCATGCAAGACAGCAAGAAATACAGATTTTTGTAGGGATGGATATATGCATGGATTCATGCTACCATGTTCCCCTTTGTGTGTCGAAAAGAGAGATTGACATACTGCCAATCTCTCTTTTAGTACAAAGTCTATTATTCGTATTTCTGAAGTACGATGTCGTCAATAAGAACCGTCTTTCGATGCTCTCCGAATCCAAATCGAGTGGAGGATATCGATGTATTCAATGGAGTCGTGCTTGTGTAGCGCAAAGTTCCATCGATATAGAGTCTTGGAAGATTATCACTCGGAGGCACATCAATAGTAATGGTTCGAGTTCCTGAGGTCGGCGCAAAAGTGAAGACACTTGAACCGTTTACATAAAATTGGTAATTCTCCGACCCAGCCGATCCCCACCTGTAAATTCCCAGAACAGGGGTTGAAGGCCAACAGGTACCCCATCCACTTGATATAAATCCAACATAAGTATATGAATTCCAATCTGTCCCCAACCCGTTATAGGTAAATGACGCTTTGAGATTCACCGAGTTACCCGCAATAGTTCCCCAAGTATTGGTCGTATAAAACTGCGTTGCACACGATCCTGGGTTTGAAACAGTATACTGGGCACCTGTAGTAATACTTCCATTTCCGTTATAGATGTACTGAGTAAAGTCCGTTGTCTGCGTTCCCGTGTACGGAGTGGCAAAAACATTTACCGGTGCGGGAGGAGCAGGAGGCGCTCCCGTATAATTCGTCACGAGCAGCGTAGTAACAGACCCAGTGATAGTAAGAGCTGCTCCAGTAGAGGAAGCTCCAGAAGCAGAGGTAGGAAGAAGAGCGGTGTATCCAGAACTTGAAAGAGTGGTGAGGGTGACTCCGGAGAGGGTGGAAGGATCGGTAGGAAATACTT
>JAVKLK010000023.1:0-44682 GCA_031539165.1 Patescibacteria group bacterium
GATCTTCAGAGATAGAAAGACGGGAGAGTGGGGCTTTGTTTTTGATTTGGTTTTGTGTGAGTGCAATTTTGTTTTATACTCAAATTACTGACTCCTACAATAAAAAAAAGATGGAAAAAAGCAACGACCGAGCGGAGAGAAAAACTCCCGAAGATTCCCATACGCTCATGCAGGTCAATCGACGCCTCGAAGTGAGCAAGAGTTTTTTTGCTTGGATTGCTACGGGATATTTCCTCTCGACACTCTTCACTATCGGAGGTCTCTGGTCCGACCTTTTCGCTCCAATATCAAAGGGGATGATTGGGGTACTGGCATTCGCTTGCGGATCACTCGCCTACTCGCTGTACGCGTACTGGGCCATGGTACAAGGGGGGAAATGGTATCGAGCCCGATTTGGGGTACTCTTCGTGCTCGTTGTGATTTTTGTCGGAGCGCTGGCTCGACAATATGGAAGTTTTCTCTAGTATAGGGGTATTGTTTTTTCTTTTTGTATGGTCTTTTTTTCTTGGAAATCCCTCCCGATAGCACTTGCTGCTTCCCTTTTGCTCACTTCATGCTTCGGCTCAACGAGCGATAATGTGAATCTCACGGGATTTGAGGGGAAAGGATTTACCATGCAGGTACCTAAGACTTGGGTGCAGGTGACAGGGAAAGATCTCCCTCAGCCGAAGAGTGGCTCTATTGCAGGAGCCTTCACTTCACCAGATATCTCGAGTGGGTTCGCCAATAATCTTCTCGTGCTCAAGGACGTTCTCGGACCGGATGCGGACAGCAGCATGACTTCTCGGAAGTATTCGGTAGTCAATCAAGCCCTCACTACTGGCAAGTACATCGAGTATACGAAGCTCTCCGATAAGAAAATCTCTTTCCCTGATAATGACGAAGGACTCTTGGTGCAGTTCGAGGCGAAGTACAACAACGATACTCCGAAGCAAAAATTCCTCCAAGCTGCAAAAATCTGCGGAAAAGATATCTATCTCCTCACGATTGGTCTCGCCCTCTCTACCAATAATACGGATAAATATCAGGAAATTTTTGAAAGCTTCACTTGTAAGTAAGTCGTGATTGATTTCTAAAAGTTTTCTCTATAATGTCGCGGCTCGGAATCATCCATATGATTCTCTCACGAGCCTTCGACATACGGCGTCTTGGTAGAGCGGTTATACAGCGGCCTGCAAAGCTGTGGAGATG
The DNA here is from genome assembly GCA_031539165.1 of Patescibacteria group bacterium. Lineage (GTDB taxonomy): Bacteria > Patescibacteriota > Gracilibacteria > BD1-5 > UBA2023 > CAIVSN01. The sequence goes on from JAVKLK010000023.1 coordinate 1,192, forward strand.
GGTTCGACTCCCATAGATGCCTCCAAATAATTACAGAATAAAACTCAAGCTAGTCAAACGCTTGAGTTTTATATTTTATCGGATATAGTCATAGGTAATATAAAATTATGGACAACATTACCCTTTCAAAATCTACTTTCCTCTTCAGTAATCCAGGCTTCTTAAGCGGAGTCTCTAGAACAATGGATATTTATGGGGCTTTTGATTCATATAATGAATCGAGCACTGCAGCAGAAGCAGACTACAAGGCAATCTATTCCGATTTTTCGGCTGTCTGAGACGATCTTCGTAAAAGTATGCAAACAGTATGAGCGGAAAAATAGTCAAACGACAAAGAGTCCAAGAGAAGCTGAACTCTCAACAGCGGTTAGTTGTTGCACAGCACACTCAATATTCTGGCCCGATTCCGCCTGCTAGTGAACTTGAGAAATATGAAACTATTCTGAAAGGCTCAGCCAATAGAATACTTAAAGTATTTGAAAACCAATCCTCTCACAGGATGCAACTTGAGAAAATTGTTGTACGCGGAGGCGAAACAATGCAACTTCTTGGGTGGATTTCCTCACTAATAATTACTATGACATGTATTATTTGAGGATTCTATCTCATAAATACAGGCAAGGATACTACTGGTATAGTAACAATTATAGGCGCTCTCGGCACACTATTGTGAGTCTTCGCATACTGAAAATCTCAAAGCAAAAAAGAGCTTGCGGAAAAAAATCCTAGAAATTAAATAAACTCTGTTCGCCCCCATTCAGAATACCAACAATAAACCTCCAACTATTTATAGTAGTTGGAGGTTTATTTTGCAAAGCTACTCTCAAAACTCCATCCGACGGCGGCGAGTATCGAGCGTCTCTCCTTCATACATCCAGTAGAGCGTCCCTTGTGGTTGATGTTTGTATCCCAATATTCTCCACGCCGAATCTGAAAGACTCAATTTTTGGCCGTTGTATTCAACATTCCCATCTTCCAAAACCCTTGCCGTTGCGGTTTCATCTTTTGCGAAGGTGAGAGTTGCGCCGACGGGTATCCCTACCATTTCAAAATTGAATTTCGCCCGGCGTTTTCTTGCTTCCTCCAATGATTTCCGGTCCTCTGCATTCTCAACGATATCATCCTTTGGGGTTATATCTTCTATTTCTGCCAATCGCAGTGCCGCCATCACTCGCTCAGGGGCAATTTGGAAAAATTCTCGTCGAGGATTTACCCGCATGTCATCAAAGGCATCGTGAAGCTGGCGCTCGACAAAAGCAGAATCCTTGACGATGCAGGCGTAAAAACAAGAGAAGGGCAATGGAACGCTCGTGGATGCACTCAATTCCTTGATGCGCTTTTCGAGAGTTCCCGATGTCCGCCCGATTTTTACGTATCAAGGCATAGCCTCATTCGTGAGGACGTAGACGATTTCGTTCATATTTTTTTAAGTTAACCACGGGGCGGGAAGGGGTCCCTTCCGTATGAATTAGACTCAGATATCTTTCCGTCTTTATTCTGAATTTTTAATTCCGAGGCCTGATTCTTTGCTATTTCTCGAGCCCGTTCTATGGCCTCGTTCTTTTTGTCAGTGTGGACGATATCTCGTTTATCGCCCGGCTTATGAATTCTCCATCCTCCATCAGGATTTGGAGATACCCAAACTTGTTTCTTGCTCATATAAATAAAATTAAGTAGTAGAAGCCTTATTTGATTTATCAAGTTCGTTGAATTTGTTTATGATTTCCATTTTGAACGGATTCTGGGCATCATTGATTGCATCATCTATGTATTGAACAGCAATGGCCAAGTCCTCGGAATCATTGCGTGCGGTTCCGCGTTCGTAGTAGCAATGAGCCAGAAAAAAATTACAAGTGTTTCTTTTGTTTGTATCTTTCCATACAAGCGGTTCTTTGCGCAATACCTCAAGAGCGTCAATTGCCTTGTCATACTGCTTTTGTAAAATAAAGGACATACAATACTCAAGTTGAATGGTATATTCATGTATGTCTCTCATTCGAATCTCGGCCTCTTTTACACGTGCTACGGTATCATCTATCTTAAAGCCACTATACACAAAAATACTGCGAAGACGGTGCATAAAATGCCCGTAAATGTTAACCACCTATCCGCGTTATCATTTTTCTTTTCAAGGTATTTTTCAAAAATCTCTTCTGTGTTTTTTCATTTTCAGATGGAGTAAGTGCCAGCGCTATCATAACACCCCCCTGTTCCATTAGCGAAAGATACAGTGAGTATTCAGCTTCAAAATACCGCAAAAACTATTGATAATAGAGATGTTGTAATAAAAGAGATACTGGGAATTTTCATATAAGGAATAGATTATGACATGCGAACTAACTCTGATTTCAAAGCTTCATGAATATTCGGATATTCACGTAAAAATTCTTGCACTCTGCGAATATCTTTGTTGGATATATCAGTACTTCATTTATCGCTCAAATATTCCAACGTTTCTATGGAAAATCTGGCGTTTAATCCTCTGGAAATCGATACAACGTGAAAATGAGCAGGACGATGATCTTTCGGATAAACTTCAAGCGATAAATCAAATATCCGAGCTATTGCCCGTTTCACATGATATATTCTTCAATCTGGCAAAAACTCGGTAGAATTGAGATATTTTTCAAGAGCGGAAATTAAAGCATTCTTTTCCATAAGCTATTTTATATTGAGGAAATTCTCTGCCGCCTCCTCATCTTCCTCAATGAAAACCTCAACCGCACGTTTAGCACGGTCTAAGAGCTCTTTTGAGTGTGTTCGAGCCTCATGGGAGGAAATGATAAGGGAAGAGATTTTGGATTGGATAGCGGGTGAAAGAATGGGGATTTTAAGAGTCATTGCGTCACTTGGTTTTAGGTGGGCGATGATCGCACCTCCGGAAAGCCTTTCAATTTGGAGTTTGCAGACGATGGAATTGAGAATGAGAGCAAGGTATTCACTTTCGATAGCCTCTTTCTTTTGGAATCTTAGAAAAGCCGAAGATAGGACGGCTTCCATATCTTTATTTACAACGAAAGATATTCCGATCGTCCCGTCTTTCGTAAAAAGGATATCGTCCTTTTTAGGTGAATACTTACCGTCGTATTCCTTGGCAAGTTCGAACGATACCTTCTTTTCTATGCGCTCTATGCCTTGAATGTCTACATCGGAAACCCGAACGAACGGAACCCCGTCATCTTCTGTATATTCTTCCGTTCATGGCTCCACACCCTTTGAATAGTCCACAAGACTTCCAAGCTCTCTCGTTTCAAATTTCGAGAGCTTTTCAAATAACTCATCGTATTTTGGTTGGAAAAACTCCGCGTCGCATCGTCCGAAGAGTTGGACTTCTTCATTGGTTTTAATGTCGATATTCTCTTCTGTCGGTTTCCAATCCAAAAGTCCGAGTTCAGAAAGGAGGATCTTTTCTGCTTCGGCGTAAAGGGATTTGGAGAGTTCACGTTGTTTATGAGCTTCTTGGACGAGAGAGGCGATGGAGGATTGGAAGGATGGAGACGGTAGGGGGATTTGGAGAGTACGGATATCTTCGAGGGTAATTTTGAACTGAACCTGTCCGGAAATTTTCTGTTCTATCTGATTTCTTCAAAACTTACAATTCAGAAAGGCTGATAAATATCCACTGATTGGTTTGTATTCTGCTTTTATTTTGATTCAGATTACATTCTGGCTGAAATTTATGACAGGTAATTCAAGATTTATCGCGACATCTCAGATAGTCCCTACCTTTGATATGAGCATATCTCCTATTCCAAGCTCCGTTTTAATCTCACTTTTATGAGATTCTTCATTGATTTTTATCATTCACTCTGCTCAGACAAAAACATCTTTCAAATCTCCCGAACGAACGAACGGAACTCATCCATTTTCGACGTAATTTGAAGGTGAAATATCAAAAATGCCCTTCTTTATAAAATCAGTGAATTCGATAAATTCCCGATATATTTTCGTATTATCCGAAGTGGCAAAGCTTTGGCTATAAAAATCAGAATCCAAACGGATATTGGTTCATAGCTTTTGAAGCTCCACAATCGAAATATCCAAATTGTGCTTTTGGATGAGAGAAGCAAGGGATGAAGAGAGGACTTGGGTGGTCATATTAAAAATCTTCAGTTAGGTCATTTAAGACAAGATACGCATACTGTATAACTCTATGATGCCCTGCTGAAGCCTCCAAGTCTCCATGCATCAACATACAACGAATTTGATATATATTTTCAATTAACGCTCTAAAAATATCCTCTTTGCTATCAATAAAAGAGATTTCGTTGGTTAGTCTTAGAATGTTTCGCTTTTTTTCTGTGACTAAACTTTTAAAGACCTTTCCCGTCCCGTCTCAAGATATCCAAGCATTCTTGAACGAAATTCGATCACCTCAGCTACCCAACAATACTATCGATTCCAACGAAGAATGAAGATTGGCAAGGTGGGTTCGAAAGTTATCACCTCGTAGATTATTGCTACTTATATAGTTATCGAATTTTGAAAAAATCTTATTGGATCCGTCGCAAGACTCTTTCAGCTTGATGATATAATTTCGTTCATTCGTCTTTACAGGCAAGCCTTTCGCTACTCCCCAATCCTTGAACCAAGCATTAAAAGAAAGCCATAATGGGGTAAACAGGCTAAAATAATCTATTTGTCAGCGTTTTTTCCAGTCTGATATATTAGTCGGAGAGTTAGGCATGTTTTGTTTGTTTTAAGAAACTAAGTCCCTGTTCCTTCCCCCATGCTTCAAAAGCCTCCGCAATTTGTAGAAGGTCCGACTGGAGATTGTCGATATTTCTCGAATCACCGTTTCGGTAGATATAATCCCCTGAGGTATCCTTGAACGGCACTTTTGAAGTCGCAAAGAAAATAGGGTAGTTTTCTTTCCTTGGATTCGTTTTCTCATCCCACTTTTGAAGGAAGATAACACTTGTTTTCGTTCCAGTATGTGGTTTGAAACTATTTCCCTCCACTCCTACTACGGCAAGTATACGGGCATGATCCATAATGAAATTTCGAATGTATTCCTCACTTGTATTATTAAAAACCCCTTGTGGAAGAACGAGTGCAAGACGTCCACCCGGCTTTACGAAGTTCAAATTCCGCTCTATGAAGAGGAGATGACGGGAAATTTTATCGATATTCTTTCCTGTTTTTGGATGACGTCCGAGCTTGTATTTCGCGAGAGTGGATGCCTCCTTTACCTCTCATGCGAACGGGGGATTCGCAAGAAGAACGTCAAAATTGAAGAAAAGGAATTCCTTTTCATTCTGTTGTTGCTTTTCGTATTCGTCGAACTCCATTAAGAGGTCTTCGTTTTTCATATCACCCCGCGTGGATTCTTGCCAAGAAGCACTATCAAGAGAGTTTTCTTTGTAAATATGACTCTTTCCATCTCCCGCAATAAGCATCATGGCACGGGCGATCTTCGAGGATTTTTCATCGAAGTCGATTCCGAAAAGACTTTGTTTCGCATAAGAGGACATTTTCGCATTCGTCCATCCATTTTTCTGTTTGAGATACTCCATCGTATGGATGAGGAATCATCCTGAACCGCAGGCGGTATCTATGACTCGTTCCTTTTCATTCGGGGCAAGCATTCGGACACACATATCGATGACAATACGAGGTGTGAAATATTGTCATTTCTTGCTCTTTGCCACATCGGGAATAAGGTATTCGAACGCCTCATCGATAACTTGAAGATTTGCTCCGAGAAGTCGGAATTTTTCAAGTTCGCCGACACATACGGATAGGTGTTCGGGAAGGAGTTTTATGGTGTCGCTCTTTTCGAATACCCCCTTCCAACGGTTTTTTGCCTCTTCAAAGAGTCGGGAAATATCCGCCTTGGTCTTATTTGCATCCTTGGTTGGGGATTTTCTAAATTCAAGCGGTCTCTCAGGATCTTCCATAGATTCCTTTTCGTCGTGGAGTTTCGCGTAAATAAGTTTAAAAATCTCATCGAAACTATCGAATCCCGAATTTCCAAGCACGAGTTCTTCTATCCCTTGAATGACTTCTTTGAGTTGCTTCGGTTCTTCGAGGTCCGATATCATTTTCCGACGAGAAAGGACGTCATCGATGGTTTCGCCGAATTTCGGAATATCCGCGAGAGTATCGAAATCCTTTGGGTAGGGGCGATAAAGAATAAGAACGGAGCGCCCGTTAATCGCCACTCCAAATGGGGTTCCATCGGCATTGAGATAACTTTTCAGCTGTTCGGTATCGTTCTTTTCGTGTGGAGCCTTTACCTCAACCATGAGATGTGGGGTTTCATTGTCTTCGGAATAAATGACAATATCTACCCGTTTCGTTTCCCGTCCGAAACGAACCGATTTTTCTATATCAATGCGTTCTTTCGGATATTTATATTTTTTGAGGAGTTCACGCAGATATAGTTGTCGGACGATTTCCTCAGGTGCAGACTTCTTTTCGCTCCACACCTGTTTCTCTTCTTCCCCACGGGAATAGCTTTTGAGGAAGTACTTACCCTCGCGTTCAAAAATTCGACCTTCTATTTCGTCGATTTCATCACGAGTAAAGATTGAAAGCGATTCGGCTGGATTTGAGAAGATTTTTGAAAGGACGGACATAATCAAATAGTTAGTAAGGGGAATTAATGAGAAGATATGACGAGCTTGACGGTTCCGATGATCGCGATTTCATCTTTCGGGATAATTTCGAGCGTATCGATATTCTTGTTAAGGGATACTAATCCATACTGTCCGTTCATTCCTGATTTGATATACTTGATTTTCGGCGTCCCGTTGTGAACGAGTAAGGTTTTGTTGCTCTCCGCGGTATCCGTTTGACATCGTATCAGCACGAGGTCTCAATCCCTGATATCGGGCTCCATAGAGTCTCACTTCGCTCTGGTAAAGAAGAACCTTCCGAGCTCCTCTTTGGAGTTTATCGGAAGGGTCTTGGTTGGGAATGGAATCACCTCTTGTTCGCTTACGTCGTCCAGAGTCATTTGAGCAAGGTTTCAGCACTGGGCGAACCCGACGAGGGGGAAATGAAACAGATTTTCAACTGGGTCTTTGAGGACTTGGTAGACGCCCCTTTCATCCTTACGAATATATCCCTTGTTTTCAAGTTGTCGGAACTTGTTGATTACGCCTTGGGCGTACCCCATGCCTATTCGTTCTCAAATCTCACGGAGCGTGAGGGAATCGGAAATACTGCCGTCCGATTTTAGTAGATCGAGCAGTTTCCTTTGCGGTTCGTCAAGCAGTCTTGCCATAATTCTGTGATATTCAGAAAATCTCCAAACTTTTTTGAGTTTAATAATTTCAATGTGAAAAACAAATTTCTTCATAAAATTTATGAAGTTAATTTATTAATGAAACAGAATAATTACTTATGATATTGCATTCCAAAAAATCAAAAATAAACTACATCAATAATATATCTGCCAATGGCTGGCATTGTTTGATTCGGAAAGGAGGTTACTCTAACCTATGCACCAACTGCAAATACAATAGAATATCCTAGGAATTCTTATTGAAATATGAACATGTCACCCATGAATAATCTTTCCACCGTCATTCTCACTATCATTGTAATTTCCCTAAGTATTTACCTGCTCCCTTCAATTATTGTTATCTTTAATAGAAGAAAACGGGCAAAGATTGGAGTTATCATACTTAATATTTTTCTCGGTTGGACTTTTGTGGGATGGATTATTGCATTGGTTCTTGCCCTACAGGCAGACACTATAGTTATCTACGAAAAAGAAAACTAGAGCATTTGGTTCTTATATCAAAAAATCCCCCTCCATCACTGGAGCGGGGATTTTTTCGAAGAACTATTTTCCAGAAACACTCTTCTCTGTCTTGGCACCAGAGGAATCTTGGACCACTACCTTGAGCACATAGTTTCCGGTTGGAAGAGTCAGGTACCCAGTAAATGATTGCGTGCGAGGACGAGACTGCGCAATAAGAAATCCGTTGAGGTATACCTGCACTTGCTCTATTTTGCCATCTGAGTCACTGCTCTTAATCGTATACCGATTGGTTCGTTTATTCACTGGAGTCACTCCCAAATCGAGCGATGGAGGCTGATTGACCGGAGGAGTCACGATCGGAGGGGTGACCGGGGCAGTATAGGACAGAGCGATATCCTGCTTCACCGTTATCCCACGAGCATCTCGCACTGCGACAGTAATCACCGTTGGCGCAGTAATAGTGAGTGTATAGGAGTAGGTTTGTGCGCCTTCCGTAAGGAGCTTTGTCCCGTTCCAAAAAGCATACCACACGATAGAGCCTCCCGTTTGAGTTGCATACGCGGTGACCGTATAGGTATTCGGAGTGGATTGTACAGACTTCAGCGTGAGGACTGGATCAGCAATCTGGCTTCCAGATCCCGTATCTGATCCTGACCCAGTTGATCCTGAACCTGTCGATGGTGGTGTAGGTGTAGGTGTAGGCGTGGGGGTCGGAGTCGGAGTTGGCGAAGGAGCTGGCGCTGGATTCTCCCCTATTTTGCTGTCATCGGTGACTCCGATTGAGGCGAGTGATTTCCCGAGATGAAGCGCTCGTCCGATATTGACCGATGATTGGACACTATTGGTCGAATTCACGTCCGTGAGAGTTGTCCGAATCTGATCAGGAGTCATGCTCGGCTTGTAGGCGAGAAGGGCCGCAGCAGCACCCGTTACAAACGGAGTTGCCATACTGGTCCCATTGAGGGTAGCATACGAACCATTCGTATACGTTGAATAAATAGACACTCCCGGTGCGGCAATGTCTACTTTTGCTCCATAGTTCGAGAAGCTTGCCTTATTGCCATTTGCATCAATCGCTCCGACCGTAAGGGCATCCGCACATCCAGCAGGAACAAAGGTGGACACGTCAGCATTGCTATTCCCTGCCGCTACCACGGTCAGCACCCCTTTTGCCTTGGCAGAAGTGATAGCATTACAGATGATATCGTTGGCAGGATTCCCAGAACCTCCGAGACTGAGATTGAGAACACGAATATTATTATTCGCGGCATACGTAATAGCATCCACTATGGCATAGGAAGATCCATATCCGCTTGCATCCAAGACCTTGAGAGGCACGAGGGTCACATTAGCATTCACCCCAAACACTCCGCCAGAGTTCACCATTGCTCCAACAATACCTGCAACGTGGCTTCCGTGTCCATGATCGTCTCCCGCATTGGCATTTCCGGAGATGAAGTTGTATCCAGCAAACGTCCCAGTTCCAGCATTACCGACAAGGTCAGGATGAGCAGAGGCAATACCGGTGTCGATTATCCCCACTCGTACCTTCTCTTTTTGTGAGAGTCCATATTGATAGTCGGTTGCTCCAATAGACTTCATCCCCCACAGTTGACCGAGTGCCTCCCCTCCAAGATAGGCTCCCGTAGAAACAAATCCCTGCACGGTCAATGGCTGGATGGTCTCAATATCATCGAAAAGTGTCGCAGGAATCGCTCCTTCAGAGAGGCGTTTCCCGAGTGTTTTAGCAAGTCTTCCCGAAGCCCCAAACGTAAGCTCATAGGTGGTTTTGCCCCCTTCCACTGTTCCGATTACTCGGAGGTTTACTGAGTCAAATACGCCGAAGACATCCAAAATCTGCTCCTGACTCAGAGATGTTTTGATGAAGAGTCGATACATTCCAGAATCATTCTTCTTGAGAGAGCCAACAAGCTGCTTGAAGGCTTTTTGTTGGTCGTTTGTCGAGCTAAATCGCTTGGCTACCTCTCCCGAGAGATTGATTTCTTTGGCATTCTGCAACTGATCTTGGACGAGTTGGTCTTTGAGATCTTCTGAGAAGGCACGTCCGCGACGAGACCCCTCCTCAGTCAGTCGCTTCAGTCGATCTCCATCTCCACGAGCCCGCAATCGCCCCTCATATTGCGTGAGGGCTCGATTGAGAATCGGATTTCCTGTATCGTATCCCGTATCGGTTACTGCTCCAGAAGATGCAGACTCACGAGTGTCCCGAGTGTCACCCCGTCAATCTCCCGCAAAAGCAAGAGACACACTGGAGGAAATCAGAACAGCAGTCATCAAACTGCTTATAACTTTTCGTGTATTCATAGAAGGAAAGAAAAAGTATATCCCCAGTATGGTAGTATACTTTTTTTCGAAAAAAACCGTTTTTGCAAAAATTGACTCCCTTCTGAGCCACGCTATACTCACGAGAATATTTCCAACTCATTTTATGACATCTTCTCAACCGCGCTCGCTCAAAGCGAACTCTCTCGGAATGACAGAATCGACAATCATGGGAATCGCTGGAACCGCTCCAGCTTACAGTATCGAGATCGCTACCTCGACCCTGATTGCGGCAGTTGGAGTATTCGCTCCGGCAAGCATTATCGTATCAGGAATTATCATGTTTGGGATCGCTCTTGCCTTCATGCATCTCAACAAAATGAGTGCCAATGCGGGGACTTCTTACGCATGGGTAAGTAAGATTTTTGGGAAGATTACGGGATTTTTTGCTGGATGGTCACTTCTCGTGCTGTGTTGTATATTTATGGTCTCGGCCATGGTTCCAGCAGCAAATGCCACTCTCCTGATATTCAGTCCAGAACTGATGAATAATGTGAACTGGGTCACGGGAATTGCCGCCATATGGCTCACGGTTATAAGTCTGATCGTGATGAAAGGAGTGAAACTTACCAGCTATGCGCAGATAGTCATGACCATTGTGGAAGCTATTATTCTTCTGGCAATCGTTGTCATGAGCTTTGTCGTATTTACAAAAGCCCCTGCTCATCCATTCTCTTGGGATTGGTTCAATCCGTTTCACTTCACTACAGAGAGCTTCATGGCGGGAGCTCTTATAGCGATATTTTTCTACTACGGATGGGATGTCACGCTCAATCTCAGCGAAGAAACAAAGGATCCTTCTCGAACTCCGGGACGAGCCGCATTTTGGTCTATGATATTTTTGATATTTTTCTTCGTGATATTCATGGTGATCACCCTTCTCGGACTCACCGATGCGGAAATACAACACTACAATACTAATGTCATTTTTGCCATTGCGGAGAAGCTCTTCGGACAGACGTGGGGATATGTGGCGATCGTTGCGGTACTCCTGAGTACTGTTGGAACCGTTGAAACACAGATTCTTCAATTCACTCGCACTCTCTTCGCGAAGGGGCGAGACGGTATCGTTGATGGGCGGTATTCTGCCCTCCACCCAAAATGGAATACTCCCTACATTGCTATCGGTATCATCTGGGCAGTAGGAATGGTTCTCCTTCTTGGTTCATCCTATCTTCCGAGTATTAATGATATTCTCTCAAGTTCTATTGAGGCTATCGGAATCCAGATTGCATTCTACCTCGGAATCACCGGACTTGCTTGTGCATGGTTCTACAAAAATCTTCTCCTAGAAGACGTCTCACACGCGATTACTCGGGTTATTTGGCCTGCAGCAAGCGGAATATTTCTCTTCGTCATCGGTGGATACAGTCTCATGGAATTTAGTGCCATGGAACGAATTGTGGGTCTCGGAGGAATCTTGATAGGAGCTATCCCTCTCGGGATTCACTACTGGAAGCAGAGACGAATCGTTAGTCGATAACGCTAAACACTTCCTCAAGACTGGTCTTGCCTCGCATTGCCTTGAGAACTCCGTCTTCTCGCATGAGGATGAGGTCGTTCTTCCGCGCTTCTGCAAGAATCTCAGCAGGACTTGAGCCGCCTCGAATAAGAGCGCGCAGAGAGTCATTCACATGAAGGACTTCGTAGATTCCCATTCGCCCTTTGTATCCCGTATATCCGCAATGTTCACAACCAACGGGACGATGGAGTTTGTATCCCCCTTTATTGGCACGAGCTACCGCATCAATACCAATATCTTGCATCATCCAACGGATAATTTCGTTCTGAGATTCATCCGCGATGTAAGACTCGACACAGTGCGGACAGAGCTTTCGGACAAGCCTCTGAGCAATAATGATATCGATGGAGCTTGCGAGGATATAGGATGGAATCCCCATATTCAGCAGGCGTTCCAGGGTCTCTGCGGCAGACTTCGTATGCAGAGTGGAGAGCACGAGATGTCCTGTAAGAGCTGCCTGTGCAGCGGTATTGGCTGTTTCAAGATCTCGTACCTCACCAATCATGATAATATCCGGATCTTGTCGGAGTAAGGCTTTGAGTCCAGTGTGGTAGGTGTATCCATTCTTTTCATTCACCTCTGACTGTACGACACCTGATAGTTCATATTCGATAGGGTCTTCGAGAGTGATAATCTTTCGCTCCTCTGTGTTGAGCTCCTGCATCATAGAGTAGAGTGTAGTGGTTTTCCCTGATCCAGTAGGCCCCGTTACGAGAATAAGTCCAGATTTCTTGGTCAGACTTTTGTCAATCTGACGCTTCGATGTCCAGATAAAGCCCAGCTCTCCTACCTTGGGTATGGATTTGGTAGAATCGAGAATACGACAAACAACGTTTTCCCCATTTTTGACAGGAAGGGTAGAAATACGCACATCAATATGTCCTTCTTCGACCTCGGTGATACGGTACCGACCGTCTTGAGGAACGTTGGTAATATTGAGCTTCAATTCAGATTTATATTTTAATCGCTCCAAAAGAAGTTTGTATTCTTGAGGCTGCAAAGAGAAGATATTTGCGAGAATTCCATCGATTCGCATTCGCACCAATACCTCATTTTCACGGATATCGTAGTGAATGTCGGAACTTCCGAGCCCAAGAGCTCCTTTGGTAAGCAGGATAAGAGCTCTGTCAGAATCCTGAACACGCAGGGATTCCTGCACATATTTCCCGAGTTCGGCAAATTTCTCCGCCTGATGGAAGGATTTTGTGCCACGGATAAGCGCCGCTTTTGCTTCGCGGAATTGCTCTTCGCTTTGGATTGGCGCGACAGGAGAGGGGGTCTGTGAAATATCAGTCATACTGCTAGACTATCACACTCACGATTCGGTTGCAAAAAAGGAATGCACGAATAGCATCGACACATGGCGTTTATCATGCGAAATGAGTCTTTTGTCTGTGAAAATTGCGGAAAGACGGTAGAACCACATCCAACTGGGTCAGCGAGAAATCACTGTCCGTTTTGTCTTTGTTCCAAGCATGTTGACCAGGATTTCCCGGGTGATCGAGCCAGTTCATGCGGTGGTCTCATGCGAGCGATAGATTTCACTGAAAAGAAGCACAAAGGAACCGTCATTGTCCATCTCTGCCAAATTTGCGGAAAAGAAATTACCAATATTCCTGCACCAGACGACGATTTGGTTGGACTCGCTCTTCGTATCCCAGAGGAACGATTGCGTCGACAAAAAGGAAGAAAAGCCTACCAAGAAAACCCCTTTCTCTAGCCATGCATCCGAGTCCATCCCCCATCGATCGAGTCGAAACAGCACTTCTTCAGATATACTCTCGATATGAGATATCTGCCCATGATAGCATAGTCGTGGGGGTTTCTGGGGGGATTGATAGCATGGTACTGCTCCACATCCTCTGCAAACTACACCCTGCAAAGCAGATAATCGTCTGTCATATCGACCATAGCCTCCGCGAAGCGAGTAGAACGGACGCTCTATTTGTCCAGGAGACGTGCAATCGGCTCGGAGTTGTCTGTGAATCGCATCGAGTGCCTATTGCCCAGATAGCCAGCGAGAGAAAAATGAGCATCGAGGCAGTTGGGAGAGAGATTCGGTATCAGTTTTTTGAGCAAGTACGAGCCCTCTGCAAGGGGCGGTTTATCGTCACGGCCCATCACAAAAATGACTCCGTCGAAACCATGCTCGCAAACCTCATTCGAGGAGCTCGATTACGAGGACTCTCTGGGATACGGGAGCGTCAAGGTTCACTCCTTCGCCCTCTGCTCACCCTTTCCAAAGAGGAAATTACACTCTATGCAACAGCGAACGGTATTGAATACCGAGAAGATGAAACCAATGCGGACACTACCCTTCAACGAAACTGGATTCGTCATGAAATACTTCCCAGTATGCGACAGATCAATCCAAAAGTTGTCGATACTCTGGCAGAGTTTGTGCAATACGCCCAAGCGCTCGATGCTATGATGGAGTGAATTCTCGCCGTTCATCTGTCGGGAAATACCATACGAGAGTCTGACTTCCTCGCGCTCCCAGAACTCCTTCAACACACCTACATAGAAAAAATCTACGCTGCCGCGACAGGAGGCACTATTGGACTTTCTCGGGGAAACATAGAAGAAATAACCCGGTTCATCACCGAAGCAAACGGGGGGACTCAGAAAAAGGTGGGGAATCTTGGGCTTACAAAGAAAGACCGAGTGATTCACTGGCAAACGCTGCTTCCAACTCAGGAAATGTAACCCCAGAGAAATGTCCTCCAGAGGGAAGCTGATGAAGCTGAGCGTTGGGGATTTTTGTGTGGATATACTGCGCGTGTTCGATTGGGACTACCTGATCGTCTTCCGCATGCCAGATATGAATGGGGGTATTTTGAGCAAGAGAAGCAAGTTGATGCCATTCTGACGGGGTTGGCTCCGAGAAACTTCCCACTTGATAGCATGCGGCCACAAGATGAATCGATTGAATCGTATACGGAGAGAGATCTCCTTCTCCGAGGAATTTCAAGAGAAAATTCCCTCCAAGAGAATGCCCTAGGAATCGAATGGGAAAAGAAGAATCAATCGTCTGAAGAAGCCTCTCTCCAACAATTTTCCATTCTGAGTATTTCGCATTCTGCTTACAGGGAAATTGTGGCTGATAGACCACATGCCCGAAGGCATCAAGCGACTGACACAGAGCATCTTTCCACTTCGGAGTCTTTGAGGTATAGGGCTCTATCCAGTAGGTATCCCGGAGAAAAGCGAGATACTCTGCCTCACTTTCCCAGGATTCTCCCCCGTGAATAATAATCTCTGTTTGCATGAAGTGGCCTATTTAGCGAGCTTTCTTTTGAGGAACAAGGATTTCCGGCGCAGATTTTTCGGAGTCTGCTACCGCATTGGCAATTGCCTGCTGCACCAGCATGAACAATGTTCCAATGAACCAGTACATACCAACTCCAAGCGGGAAATATATGGTAGAAATGGCGACGATGAGTGGAAGTACCCAGAGCATGAACTTATTCATAAGCGCCGGATCAGGCATGAGAGAATTTGGATCATGCGGAGTACTCACGGCAGACATGGTCGTAGTTCGTCTCTGCGAAAGCCAAATTTGAGCAAATTGCGTGAGCCCAACAACCACTGCCAATATATACGCCGCCACTCCCCCTATAGCGAGGAGGTTCATTCCATAAAATACATGTTCAATGCGGGTCATATCAAATGACTGAAACATCGGATAAAGATAGAATGTGTTGCTCGTATTCTGAATAGAGGTCAAAACCCAGTACAGCACAATGAGTATCGGAGTTTGAATCAGAAGAGGGAGACAAGAGCCCAAAGGATTCACCTTCTCGCGCTTGTAGAGTTCCATCAATTCCATTCCCATTTTTGCTTGATCACTCTTGTATTTCTCCTGAAGCGCCTTGATTTTTGGTTGAATCTCTTGCATCTTGCGAGCGCTTACAAGCATCTGATGCTGAGGCACAAGAAGAATGAGACGGACAATGATCGTAATGATGATAATCGCAAGCCCCAGGCTATGATTTGGAAGATAGCTCAAAATACCAACGAAGAGATTCAAAATCGGAGCGTAAAATAGAGCAGAGAGAAATGTTCGGAAAGTGCTTCGCTCTTCAACCATGATATTCCCGGTGATTTCCTTACCTTGAAGAGCAAGTTTCAATCCGATATTCCCCGGTTGGACAAAAAGTGGCGCAAGTGGTGCCATGTCTATAGTCTGGGAACCTCCTGCTGCAATCTCAATCGTTTTACAAAATTGAGAAGCACTTGTTCCTTCCAATACTACCGTCTTGAGATCTCGGAATACTGTGAGCTCTTTACAGGTATCAAACGATACTCCATTTGCTGTTGGATTCTTGACGGTAACTACTGGATAGTTTGGAACTACCGTCGTAGCATGGGAGAATGCAAAAGAAACATCGCCCGAAGTCTGTTGCTGAGGAGGTTTCGGAAGAAACACGTTCAACAGCAAGAGAAATACGAATGTAGCGAGGAGAATATTGAGGAGTCTGTCTTTCATAATAAACGGGAACTAGAGTATTTTTTTGAGAAGGAACTGAATCTCTTGGGTAAATTTTTGAAGCATGAGTTCATCCTTTCGGGAGAACACCATTCATTTCTTTGCGACAAAGACAATATCCTTGGAAAGAGGAGCAACTCCCGCAACGCTTCAGTGCGCCTTGCAAACATCGTAGAAACGACGGCGATACGCATTTCTGTCAACGCTGGTTTTGGCAACCTTCCCCGAAAGAATAAGGGCAAACCGTGGATGTGCAAGCCGATTGTCCAGAACGTTTGCCACGAGAACATTTGAAAAGAAAGGTTTTCTAAAACGTAAAACCTTTCCTATTTGTGATTCTGTGAGACGATACCGTTTTGCAATCATGACGAGTAAGCGCTTCCCCCGTGAAATACGAGAGAATTATCAAACTTATTCGGCTGCCTTTGCAGAAGATGAAGCCGTATCCTTTGTTGGTCGGAACTTCTGGTTCGAACCTGGATATCGAACAACTCGAGCTGTACCTCCAGCAACGATGTGAAGCTTAGACTTTCCGTTTGTAAGCTTGAATCGGTTTGGATAGCTTACAGCAAGAACATGTCGTCCTTTTCGGCGACGAGCAGCAATTACTTTTGCTCCGCCTTTTGTAGCCATTCGCCCGAGGAATCCATGGGCTCGAAGTCGCTTACGTTTTTTGAATTTACCAATCATATACTAAAAAATGAACCCCGAGATGATAGAGAAAAGATGAGGAAAGTCAAAGAAATGTTCGGGCGATACGCAATTTTTGCGCTATTCCCACTCCTTGCGCCGTGCAAGGGCATTTTCTGCCGCAACGGTTTGCGCTTTTTTCTTACTTGAACCCATCCCAACACCAATCCGCAACTCACCTAAATATACCCCTACTTCATACAGTTTGTCGTGATCTGCCCCTGATTCAGAAATCAAATCATAGTGAGGGGTAATCATGTGTTTCGCCTGGATTACTTCCTGAAGATGCGACTTCGGATCTACATGAAGCGCTCCCTCAAGAATTGCGGAGAGTGTAGATATCACATGAGTGTGGACGAATTGCTCTGCAGCAGCAAATCCAGCATCAAGATAGATACATCCAAGAAGTGCCTCAAACGTATTTGCCAGAATATAGGGGTTTGTATTCCCCCCTGCCTGCATCTCTCCACGAGAGAGCAAAATCATGTCCGAAAGCGCAAGTTGCTCGGCAATATTTGCCAGATTGCGTCCACGAACAAGAGCGGAGCGAATATCGGTGAGCTTCCCTTCTGGATACTCCGGAAATTGTTTAAAAAGATACTCCGTAGTAATCACTTCCAGAACAGCGTCTCCAAGGAATTCAACCCGTTCATTGCTTTCGGGAAGATCGAGCTCATTGAGAGCAGAGCGATGAAAGAACGCAAGGGCGTATACAGATATATTGGTACACGGAATCTCAAGAGAGAGGAGAAGTTGTTCTACTTTCTCTTCAAATGCCGTGCGATCAAAACGATTTGAACGCTTCATAAGGAAAATCTAAAAGAATAAATGTTCGCGCGGAGTAATAGTACTCAAGATGGTTCATTTGTCGTCTTTGAGTTTGTTGAGCACTCCATTTACCATCTCTCGGGCCCCATCATCAGAAAATTTCTTGGCAAGTTCTACTGCTTCATTAATAGAAACTTTCTCTGGAATGGTATCTGCTTTGAGATAGAGCATCTCATACGCTCCTATGAGGATAGGCAAGAGATTGATGATAGGCATGATATCTGCCTCAAATTTTGGTGCATAGTGAGCAACAATCTGGAGGAGCACCCCCTCTTGTTCTTGCACACCAGCAAATACCTCTTGATAATACGAATCCTGAAATGCCTGATCTACTGGGGCAGTATAGTAACTCTGGGCAAATTCTTGTGCATCATATGAATCAGCAAGAACCGATTTTGCATAGAGTGTTTGGAGGAGGAATTCACGTATCTCTCGACGAGTAAGTTTGCGCATCAAAAAAGTGAATTAAAGAACAGAGAGAAAAAATCAGAGAACTTCCGCAGAAAAAAGTCAGCTTTCGCTGACTGTGGGATTACGCTCGAACGGTAGTGATTTTGTTCTTGCTTCCGGATCGCTTTTTCAAAACTTGTCGCCCCTTGTACATTCCAGTAATAGGAGACGCAAAGTGTGCAAGTCCAATAGCATTACCCTGCTCATCGTACTGAAGAACTACAGAGTTCTTTACTTTTCGAACTTTTTCGAAAAGCCATTTTCCGTGTCGCTGTCGAGTTTGAATCTTCGAGGCTTTTTTTGGAGGAGAGAAAGTCATAATCTACGTACTAAAAAGAATGGGCAGATGATAGGGAATGTCGAGACAAAGTCAAACAAAAAATCGCATGAAGAAAACTAGTGCTTCTGAATCCGTGCTATGTAGAATCATTCAAATCGATTCGACGGAAGTATTCGAACCGTGTTTTCCACACTCGGATGGAACGTATGTTTCTCAAACTGAAGGATTCCGGATCGCTTCTCCAAAAAATCAGGGATACCACACGGAACAATGGAGGCATTCGGTCGAGTCTGGAGTAGCTCCGTCACTACACCTTCATTTTCTTCTGGAGCGAGAGTACAGGTTGCGTACACAAGAACACCTCCAGGACGAAGGCAATCAAAAGCCATCTGAATCAATTCTTTCTGAAGATTGGATTTCTTTGAGTAGTTTTCTTGAGAGAAAAATCCAAATGTTTTCTCATCCGAAAGTCGGATCCTTCATTCCGCGGAACAAGGAGCATCGAGAAGAACTGCATCAAATTTTGGGAAGGTATCCGAATCTTTGGGTGCTCGTAAAATATCCCCTAAATACCGACGCGCATCAACTTTGATTGTTTCGATATTTGTTGCCCCCTGAATCGCAAGAGTATGCCTCAAGATATCCATACGGATTGCGTTTTGTTCCAATGCAAGGATGGTCCCTGAATTTGTCATCATCGATGCCATCTGGGTCGTCTTGGATCCAGGAGCTGCGCATACGTCGAGAACGCGCGACCCTCATTTTGGAGCAAGTGCCAACACAGGAAGCATACTCGAAAGAGATTGCAGATATATCTTCCCTTCCCGAAACAGTGAAGAGCCCTTGAGGGCATATTCGAAGGATTTTGGGAGTTCATACGCTCAGGGAATCTCAAGAACTGGAACAGTAGGGAAAACATCTTTGCAAGCTGCTTCTATCTCTTCTTTCGAAGATTTGAGAGAATTCACTCGAAACGTTGTTCCCTTTTCCGAGGAAAATGCTGCCTGTACAGAATCGAAGTCATTTCCAAGAATATTTTTGAGCCGAGAGACAAGAAGTGGTGGAAGAGTTTTCAAATGAAGAGAGAAAAAATATACTACCGCCATGATGCGCATAATCGACGAACTTGCAAAGCGAGAATTGATTCCAGAAAGAATTGATTTTGCGGTACCGATAATTGATAACTACGGAGATATGGGAGTATCCCTCTCTCTCGCACTAGAAATTCTCGTTGCCTATCCAAATACCCAGATACGGTATTTCTGTTCGGATATCTCTCTTTTTGAGCAATTCATCGGAAGAGAACATCCATTTCTCAAAAAATGGTACGAAGAAAAAAATATCTGGAAGAGGCTTTCGGTTCATTCTCTTGGAGAAGTAGAAGATTCCCCACTTTCATTTCGATATAATTTCTTTGGATATCGAATCCCCCTCCTCGGGATACCCCAAGTGGCACAAGTGGTGAACTTTGACTATATGCAATTTCGATCGGCCGAATCGAGAGGAGGAAATCCTGAAGAAAACCTTCACCTCACAGAGTACCT
Organism: Patescibacteria group bacterium; assembly: GCA_031539165.1. Classification (GTDB taxonomy): domain Bacteria; phylum Patescibacteriota; class Gracilibacteria; order BD1-5; family UBA2023; genus CAIVSN01. The sequence continues at coordinate 21,052 of JAVKLK010000023.1, forward strand.
CGCAGGGAATACACGAGTCGTTCACTTTGTACCAGGAGTAGTTCCAGGAACTGGAGGTATCACGACACCTCCGCGACTAAACAGTTCCAGAGATATTCTCGATATTGTCGGCATTCCGAAAAAAGACGCCACTTTTATATTTGTGTATCAAGATACTCTCTCTGAAGTTCTTGATTTTTATGCGAATCGACCTGAGGCATTTCTTCTATTTGATAGCAGGAGTACTCCGCTTCCTGATACGGGCATACGCGCTCCATTTATTCCGCTTCTTCTTTTTGCAGAAGTACTTCGACAATCCCAAAAAAGCCTTATCCGAGGAGAACATTCTCTGATGATAGCCCTCGAAAACAGCAAACCATTTCTCTGGGATCCGTATAAGGAAAGCAACGGTGCTCACAAAGAAAAACTCGCCGACTTAGAAGTATTTCTTAAACGGCGAGTTGGGATAGAGAATCTTGCTTCTCAGTGGTGCTAGTACTTAATACTACTTAGCTCGCTCCTGATATTCTCCAGTCTCAGTATTGATAATGAGATCATCTCCATTGTTGATGAATCCAGGGACTCGCATCTCCAATCCTGTTTCCAACTTCACCATTTTATCTACTTTTCCATCAGCGGTATTACCAGCAACAGACGGATCAGCCTCGATAACTTTGAGTTTTACTCGCTGTGGAAGAATAGCTCCGATAAATTTCCCCTCATAACTCTGGATATCCACGATAAGCCCCTCCGTAAGATAGTTTACCGCATCTCCGATATCATCAACGGTGAGCTCAATTTGTTCAAATGTCTCCTGATTCATGAAGGCGTATGCTCCTGCGGATTCATACAAAAACTCAAATTTTACTCGCTCAAGAGTAATATCATCCATTTTGTCTTCGCTATCAAACACTCGGTCAACCGTATTCCCTTGAATAAGATTCTTCAATCGAAGTTTAATATTTGTCGCACCTCGTCCGCCACGGTGGATTTCAAACTTGAGAACGAGCATAAGATCGTTCCCGATTTTTACTACCGTACCAACACGGCTTTGCATTGCAGTTTTCATAAAAAGAAAGTTAATACCTTGCTTGCAATTGCAGACGGTGAAGCATGATTGAGTTCGTACATTGATGCCCAAGATGAGATTTGAACTCACACAGGATTGCTCCCATACGCTTCTGAGACGTACGTGTCTACCATTCCACCACCTGGGCGTCCGAAGAGCATGTCAGTCATCATGCGAATTTCATCGAAATAAGCCTATAGCTTGCTGCAAAAAGCGGGCAGATACTAAACAAAACCTTCAAAGAAGCAAATTCTTGCGTTTTTCAGCACACCCGTACAATGGAAGGGATTTCTTTCAGAAGTTTCTTTTTTCTATGCGTATGCACTCTACTTTCAAAAAAATTCTTTCAATCCTGACGGGAGTAGGGATTCTCCTAAATGCCTCTCTCGCTCACGCATCGATAACCATTATCTCTGTCACAAATACGGGGAATTCAGCAGCTTCAAGTGTCATATTTGGAGAAACAGTAGACGTGCTCTTCTCCAGCACCGAAGAGCTCGATGGAACCATCTGAAATAGAAATATTACGAGCGCTTCGGTTGCTGGTGTATCGCTGACAAATCAAGTATCCGAAACCATGAGTGGGGCTGCATACCTATACCTTCTCCGATCCTCTGGGCTCGGAATCGGAGCAACGCAAGGGTTTGCTTCTGCATCAATAACGGCCGTGAACGCAAGTGGAACAACGGTGAGTGACTCCTTCGCATCAACGCTACTAGTAGATACATCGAGTCCTTCCGTATCTCTCTCAAGTGCCACAAACACAGGAACCACTCTTTCTGGAGGAGTGCAAATACAGGCAGATTTCTCAGAGCCGGTAACTGGAGTTACGGCCTCTTCTTTCGTTGCTGTCGGAGGAATTATTTCTTCTCTGAGCGCATCGGGAAACACCTATACATTCACCGCAACCCCTACAGCAAATACGCAAAGTGGAACTCTCACTATTCGAATGAACGGAGGTTCTGTAACAGACGTTCCGGGAAACCCGAATACCGCTTCCAATACTCTTGAGTGGAGCTATGACACTCAGAAGCCTTCGATTAATCTCACAAAAATCACAACCGCTTCTATTGCCAATGGTGGGACAGGCTCTTTTCAGTTGACTGCAAACGAACCAATTACTGGTCTCACAAATTCCAGCTTCACCGTAAGCGGGGGAGCAATTTCTAGTGTAACAGGAAGTGGGACTACCTATACGGTGGTATTCACCCCCACAACAAATGTAAACAGTGGAACCTTCACGGTATCTCTTGCAGCAAACAAAGTACGAGATGCTTTACTCAACTTCAATACTGCTTCCAACTCGCTGAGCTGGTCGTATGACACGCTTATTCCCACTCTTACTCTGAGTGGAACTGGACAAATCAACCAAACAAACCAGTCAAGCTATACTCTCTCTGGGTCTTGTAGTGAAAATGGGAGAAGCATTTCCATTACGCTTGATAGCGTAAGCACAACGGCAACTTGTACCAGTGGAGCATTCTCCAAGACATTCAGCGTGGCAGGAGCGGTAGATGGTACACTCCCTCTTTCACTCGTTCTTACTGATGCTGTTGGGAATTCTATCACTCGATCAACTACCGTCATCAAAGATACAGTAGTTCCAACTCTATCTCTCTCTCCCCTCTCTTATGCAAATACAGCGAATGTTGGAGTATATAAGATTACCGGGTCTTGTAGTGAAAATGGAAGACCGGTTTCTCTTTCTATCACGGATAGTTTCACGACCGTAACCGCATCTCCGAGCTGTACCAGTGGAGCGTTTACCGGAACGGTAGACTTTTCTGGGCTCGCAGAGGGTCTTTTCACAGTAAGTGCTAATTTGCAGGACACGGCAGGAAATGGAGCTTCTACAGCAATACGGTATAGTACAAAAGATACTCTTGCTCCCGCAATGACCCTGATTGCCCCTTCAGCAATATCTCTGGCAAATGTCACTGCAACAAGCTGGAATGGAAGCTGTAGCGAAAATGGACGAGCGGTACAATATTTCCTTGGCTCACTTTCAGGAAGTACGCTCTGCGCCCTTGGAGGATACGCGTGGACCATTGATACTACAGTACTTCCAGAAGGAAATGTCACACTTACCGGATCAACATCTGATGTTGCTGGAAATACCATCAGCTCAAGTAAAACCGTTCTCAAAGATACTCTCCCTCCAGTTCTTACACTTACGGGTTCAATAGGAACTAGTGTAACTCTCACTGGAGCGGTATTCATCCAACTTACATCAAACGAACCTATAACAGGGATTGCTGATACTGGGTTGATAGTCACAGGAGGAACTCTGACTGGATTCACCGCATCATGAAGTAGTGCAAGCTTTTCGCTTGCACCAACCGCAAATACACAAACTGGAACTCTCCAAGTAGTATTTACGGGAGGAGTTGTACAGGACGGAGTAGGGAACAAGAGCTCTTCTTCCAATACACTGACTTGGAATTATGACACGCTTGCTCCAACCTTGAGCATGACACAAAACACATCAGGAGCTATGCTATCGGGAGCTATTCTTATCACTGTCACGGCAAGTGAACCACTCCAGGGTGTTCAAACCGGTTCTCTTTCGGCTTCTGGAGGAACCATCTCGAATATGACCCTGTCAGGAAATACTTGGACATATCGAGTTGTACCAACAAATAACACCCAAACTGGAACACTCAGTCTTTCCTTCGGAAATACAAGCATTCGAGATATCGCAGGAAATCCTCTTACTCAAACGCTTCAAGACGTTTGGTCATATGACACCCATGCTCCTGAGGCGAGCGCTCGTGTTTGGACAGCATCCGGAGATACGGACACTGGATTCTCAGCATCGTACCAGTGGACTTTTGATGAAGGGGTCACTTCGACCCTAAAAGTCTTCTCTGGAGCAAATTCAATCTTGGTACGAACACAGTCTGGGACCCTCTTCCAGAATGCGGTATATAATCTCGATGGAGGTCGCACTTATACCTACACTATTGATACTATTGATCGAGTCTGAAATGGAGGCACACTCACGGGAAGTTTTCAGATTCCGCATGACGTCACTCCTGCTCGAATAGGTTTTGCGAGTGTAAATACTCCGAACCTCCTTACAGCAACCTACTCAAATACCGGAGGAGTAAGTGGTATCACTACAAGCATTCCTGTGAGTATTACTGGAGGACGATATCAGATCAATGGTGGAGCATGGACTTCGGCTACCGGAAGTGTGCAAGCAGGTGATACAATCATGCTCGAAGTAATAAGCGGAGCTTCTATCGGAGCTATTAATACGGCAACGCTCACTCTCGGAAATGTTACGCAAACATTCTCTGTAACAGCGGTGGCAAATGGAGCCCCTCTTCCAAGTGTTTCAAGCGGCGGGGGGAGTAGTGGCGGTGGCGGAGGCGGAGGAAATACTTGGACTGTTTATAATCCAAGCACCGTATCAAATACGGTAAACTCTGTTACTTCCAATACCAATACTTCCAAATCAGCTGTAAATACAGAAATCCCTCTGACAATCCCCAAAAATTGTAAACTTCCTTCAAAAACAAATAGCAAAGTGAAAGCGCCTGATATCTCTGGACATTGGGCAGAACCAGCGCTTCGAGATGCTATTAGCTACGGATTCATCAAAAATACCCTCCTCGTTCGACCAAATGGAACCGTGACTCGAGAGCAATTTGTAAATACGCTCTTAAAAATGTTCCCTTGTGAGCCTCAAGGAAGCATAAAGGTAGCAAACTGGAGCGATGTACAAAAAGGCTCTATCCTCGAAACAAACCTCAAGACTCTTGCAGCAAGAGGATGGATTCTCGGAGACTCTGGAAGATTTAGACCAAAAGATCCAATCACCAAAAAAGAAGCACTTCTTGTGCTTTCCCGAATTCTTAAGATAGATGCTTCTGCTCCTTCTCCAACAAATCCATTCTTAGACATCTCAAATGATGATCCCGCACTGGCACGATTTGTAGCACTCAAGCAACGAGGAATCGTATCAGGAAGAAATATAAAACCAAATGCTGCTATTACCCTTGCGGAATTCATCAACTACTTCGATATCGCATTCTGGAATAAATAACGTAAATTCTTCAAACACATAATCTCAACTCTCTATGGCAATAACTTCTCGATCTTCTGATTACTCCCAATGGTACCTTGATGTTGCAAAATCAGGGGAACTCTTCGAGTATTCGCCAACCCCATGATGCATTACCTTTTTGCCAAAAGCAGTAACCATGTGGTCTCGTATTCAGAAGACCATGCAAGAAAAGCTCGATCGTCTCGGGGTTCAGAATGTTTACCTCCCCATGCTTATTCCGATGAGCTTTTTTGAACGAGAAAAGGAACACGTGGAGGGTTTTGCTCCTGAACTTGCCGTCGTAACCATCGGAGGAGGGAAAACGCTCGAAGAGCCCCTCGCTATTCGCCCGACTTCAGAGCTCCTCTTTTGCGATTTTTTCAAAGATAAGCTCCAGTCCTATCGAGACCTCCCCCTCCTCTATAATCAATGGGTTTCAGTACTTCGTTGGGAAAAACGAACTCGGCCATTTCTTCGAACAGCAGAATTTCACTGGCAAGAAGGACATACTCTTCATGAAAACCGGGCTCATGCAGATGAATTTGCTCTTGATATTCTTCACCAAGTATATATCGCTTCTATTCGTGATATCATGGCTATTGAAGGTATAGCGGGGCGAAAAAGTGCGAGCGAAAAATTTGCTGGAGCGGATACTACCTATACCTACGAACCAATGATGAGTAACGGATGGGCTCTCCAAATCTGTACCTCTCACCTACTTGGACAAGGATTTATGGAAGGTTTCGGGGTGAAGTATCAAGACCGAAATGGTGAACTCGCTCACCCATGGTATACTTCATGGGGACTCTCAACTCGATCTATTGGAGGCATCATATCGAGCCACTCTGATGACAAGTGACTCGTAATTCCTCCGAAGATGAGTGAATATATCGCCTGTGTCCTTCCTCTTTATACAAAAGATAATCGAGAAGCAATCGGAGAATACGCAAGAAAGATTGCAAAAATAATTGTTGGGGAAGACGCAACAGAAGTTCCCGTTCGAGGAGAATATTTCCGAGCTCTTGTCGGCTCTCATGGAAAAGTAAGTATGGATTTACGAGATGCTCGTCTCGGAGAAAAAATAACCGACTGGGAAATCGGAGGATATCCTATTCGAATTGAATGCGGAGAGCGAGACAGAGAAAATGGAAAATGTGTTGTCGTATCTCGTATCAGCGGAGAAAAGGAAATTGTATCTCTCGAAGAGGTGAGAGATACTGTTATACGAATGTCAGAGGAAGGACAGGCACTTCTTCTGGCAATAAGCAAAAAGCGTCTTCAGGAAAATACCGTTGCTTGTCATTCTCTTGAAGAAGTAGGAATTGCTATTGAGCAAGGAAAATTTGCCCTCTATGAGTGGGATGAGAATCCAGAGCTAGAAGGAATTCTCAAAGAGAGATTCAAGGCCACAACTCGCTGTATCCCATTTGAAGGACAGTTCACCGATGCGATTCTCCCACTCACTCGAGAAGGAACGGTGCGAGTCGTTATTGCCAGAAACTTCTAGTTCGATCAGGTGCTTCGTTTGGGCGATAATTCACCGAACGAAGCTTCACTATTTCTCGTCAAACCGTTTGTCATGGACGACGGTATATGAGAGATCCGTATTTTGTGAGACGCACATCCGGTCTATCCGAAAGAAGTGGAACTGGAATATAGCCAGACCGTCCAGCTGCACTATAAAATTCACTGAAATACACTGATCGTTCTTTGAGCTCCCAACAAGGAATCGTTATTACCATAGTCCCCTTCCATCCCGCTTGCTTGAGTCAGGCAAACAGCGTTACATATATGCGGAAAAGCATCTGTTTTTCTTGTTCAACAAGCTCTTCTCGTACAGAGTGTTGTCCGAAGATTCTCCCGAGATACCCCTCTGTGACGATGTGCGTCACACGAGAAAGTTCAGGATATTGACCAAGCTCAGCCGCATCGCGAAGAGTTACCTTCGTCTGCGTGTCAGTCTGCTTCTCTCGAAGGAGAAAGCTTACCAGATTGTTCTTGGTCGCCTCGACCATGTCTGGGTTAATATCCGAGGCATGAATCTCTCGTATTCAACGCTGCGCGGCTTCTATGAGAACGGTACCAAGTCCGGAAAATGGATCCATTACCACTCATGTCTCATTTCCAAGAGCAAGGGAGAGCATCATTTGCGCAAGTTTTGGGGGAAGCATTCCCACTTCCATATCTCGGGTCTTTCCCGTATCGCGAGCAGAGTAGGCATCAATATCTTGAATGAAAATAGTTCGTGCCAACCACTGTGTATTTCCAGAAGACAACAGGAAGAATTCCGTCTTCGTGCCAACCAGTCATTCTTTTTTGACTACTGCACTTACGAGATTTTGATCGTCTTTGTTTACAAATCGGACATTGAGGGGGGTGTGAGTCCCTCCTCCCGAGCGAATATCTTTCTTGAGCCGTAAACCGAGAGAAAAAAGAGGAGCATTACCTCAAATCTGACCAAGACCAAAAGGAATTTTTCCAGAAATATCAAGAGCTCGAATCAGTTCTGCAACTCGGTGAGGGAACATTTTTGCATCTCGAAGTTCTTGAATCAGTTCAAAGGCTCGAATAACTCCCCCCATCGTAGAAGCAATATCGCTCACAGGAAGCTGGGTATCGATACACGCGAGTTTTGGCTGAACAGAAATAATGGCACTCCTTCCAAAAATTGCCTCTATCTCAGCAAGAGAAACCTTCCATTCGCGTCCAAGTTCAAAAGCGTAGAGCATATTATCCGATGATACGCTCAAGTCCGACTCTTCCTTTCTCTTTATCAATAGTAATAATCTTTACGCGTACTTCATCTCATACTCGTACGTACTTCTCCACATCTTCTACTCGTTCAGGAACTCAGAGTTTTGATATATGAAGCATTCCCGACTTTCCTTTTGCCCATTCAACAATGGCTCCAACTCCCTCAAGAATCTTCACTACTTTTCCTTGAAGTACATCTCCCACTTCATCCTCCTTCAAAATTCATTTGATGAATGCCAAAGCTGCCTGTCCGCTCGCCTGATCTTTGGCAGTGATAGAACATTGTCCCGTGTCTTCAAGGTTCACCTCGACTCAGAAATCTTTTTCAATACCCTGAATCGTTTCACCCCCCTTTCCAATCACCTCTCGCATTTTTGCCTCAGGAACAAATACCGAAAGGATAAATGGAGCGTATGGTGAAAGCTCAGGACGTGGAGCAGAGAGAACTTCTCCCATGTTCTTGCGAATATGCGCGAGCGCATTCTTTGCTTGAGAAAATACTGCTGCTATAACCTCAAGCTCAAGACCAGAAATTTTGCAATCCATCTGAAGAGCAGTAATTCCCTGCTCTGTTCAGGCAATTTTGAAATCCAAGTCACCAAGGAAATCCTCCTGTGCCTGAATATCGGATAGGATAACATACGAACGGGTATTTTCATCAAAAATCATTCCCATAGCCACTCCTGCTACTGGACGAGTTATTGGCACACCTGCATCCATGAGAGACAGCGTTGAGCCACAGACGGAGGCCATAGAGGATGATCCGTTACAGGTAAGAGTCTCGGAAACAACTCGAATAAAATAGGGGAATCTTTCGAGAGCTGGAAGGACGGGCTCGAGAGCTTTCTCTGCCAATCTTCCATGTCCCACTTCCCGTCGACCGACACCACGAAGCGCGCGAACTTCACCAACGCTATACGGAGGGAAATTGTAGTGATGAATGTAGCGTTTTGTATTTTCTTCAAACATATCATCGACAATCTGGATATCACCAGGGCCACCAAGTGTAGTAACAGAGAGAACCTGCGTCACTCCTCGCTCAAACAATCCCGATCCATGCGTACGTGGAAGTATTCCGACAGAAGATCGAAGTGGTCGTATCTCGTCAGGCTTGCGTCCGTCGAGTCGAATTCGACGTTCTAATACGCTCTCCCGCATATGTTCTTTTACCGCAGAGTACACATGTTCTGACACGGCACCCAAATCAATTGCATCATTTGGTTCATCTTGATTATACCCCAAATCTCCGAGCACTTGTTCTTCAAGGTCAGCAAGTCGGTCGTAAAATTCAGACTTTCCCGTATGAAAGAGTGGAGTGATTCGCTCTTTTGTCACCAGATGGCGAACTTGCTCTTGAAGCTCTTTGTCTTGAGAAGCGAGAGTAAGGGTACATACAGGAATAGCATGAACCAATCGATATGCTTCCAAAAAGTCTCGTTGTGCCTGACAAATTTCACGGATACATCCATGAGCAAAAGTAAATGCTGCGAGCATCGTTGCCTCGTCCACTTCTTGCGCCTGAGACTCAACCATGGTAATAGCATCAGCAGTTCCCGCTATGGTCAAATCAAGTTTCGCTCCAGCAAGCTCAAGGAATGTTGGGTCAAAGATACATTCCCCCGTTTCCTTCATAGCAATTCGAACTCCTGCTACTGGCCCTTCGAATCATTCCACTCCAGCAAGCATGAGAGAAAGTGACGCTCCTGTAATCCCCCAAAAACCAAAATCAGAAACACCACTTGAACTCAGTATAGTTGATATAATCTGCACTTCGTTTTGAACACCCTTGGGAAACATAGGACGAATTGGCCTATCTATAAGACGCGAGTTAAGAATGGCAGCCTCTGAGGGTCGCCCTTCTCGTTTCATAAATCGATTGCCCCCGATTTTTCCAGAAGCATAAAACCGTTCCACAAATTCGACTGTGAGTGGGAAAAAGCTCGCTTCTTTTGCTTCGGGATTTACTCCTGCTGTTGTAAGAAGATAATTTCCCGAAGTGTCTTGAATCACTACAGAACCCTGTGCAAGACGAGCAAGTCGTCCTGATTCAAAGGAAATACTCTTACCCCCTATGGCGTAGGTGCGAGATGCAGGAGATATATCGATTACATTCTGATCAGAAAGTCCGGGAATCATAGAAAAAAGAAGAAAGAATCCGAAACATGAGTGCTTCGGGAAGAATTAGGCGGTAGTATATGGAAATACGGGAATACTTCAAAACCTACTGTACTCGGCGGGATACACCAAAGGTTGTGGCAGTCTGCACCACATCAGAGGAAGATGCTCCCCCTGCTGGAGGAGTGAGAGCGTCTCAAGCCTCTTTGTACCAACGTTCTGCTTCGATATGATCATGAAATGCATCTCGAAATATATCACCCATAAGGGTATATATTTCCGATATAAGAACTGTTGGAACCGTTTCCATATTCATGAGAAAATCCATACAATCCTCGATATTATCTTCCAGAAATGCGGCAAGCTCATGTCGAATCGGATTTCCTGCAAGTATTTGTTGTTCTTGTTCAAGAATATCCCCCTTGAGAAGGACAGAGTCCTGCTCCCAACCGTTGAATTCATGTTCCAGCGTATCACCAAAGAACAATCGAAAATGTTCCGAAAGTACACTTGCTGCTTTTTGTGGATCTCCGACAAGCAATCGATACAAAGTAGTCCAGTACGAAAGTAAGATGTTTGGATCAAGACCAAAATCAAGAACAAGCAAACGGAGATGAAGAAGCTGTTCGGTATCAGGAATAGGGGTTCCCGTTTGTCCTGCATATGCTCGTATGACAGAGTATCTTTCAAAACGATTTGCATACCCCTGTGGGAGCGCCTCTCTCATGCTGGAACTCAGCTTCACAAATCGTTCGTATGCACTATCGAGGAGCCTCTTTTGAGCATCAGAAAAAATCGGCATTGGATGCTGCTCGAGTTCCGCATCATCGAGATCGTCAAGAGACATGAGTAAGTAACTCAGGGAAGAGACCCATGCGAGCTCAACTTGAGGGACCTCAAGAGTTTGGGCAAGTTCAAGATATTGTATCATGTTCGTCCACTCCCCTTCAAGCGCGGCAATATCCGCTAGTTCCAACAATGCTGGCGCATGATGAAACTGCTCCCAGGCAATTCACAAATAAAACTTTGCAAGTTCGAGTCCTTTTGGAATCTCCTGATACGCGTCAGCATAGTTCACCCCTATATCTGTGAGAAGAATCGGATTGTAATTATGAACATCTTTGCTGAATTCCAAGGCCCCCTCAGTGAATCCATCCAAAATAAGCGCCGTACTGATGGCACGAACAGAGCAGTCGTAGCTTTCTGTATTCTTTTCTGAACGAGATACTAGTACATGAATGCAGGTGCTCAACAAAAACCCCAATTCTTCATCATATCCCCAATCTGCCGTCTGTTTGGCTCCCGGATGAGCCAGCATCCAGTTCTCCAGTCTCCCGAGCGCTTGAGAAAATTCATCCTCATCGAGTATAGCAAAGTACTCAACCAACGAGAAAATAATCTCAGGGTCACTCATATCCGAGGCGAGAATATGATCCAGTTGCATTTCTTCAAAAGCAGGACAAGGATATTCCCGAAGAAGAATCGTAAGATATGAGTTTTGATTCTGTGTTAAAAGAGGAGGAGAAAGTTCTTTTGCCAGCAAATCCATGATGTCATCTGACCCCAACTCCATAAGATGAAGGTGGGTGAAATACAAGAGGGTCCCACTTACACGAAGTTCAGCACGAATCTCGGATGCATCGGACATCATGAAGAGATAGAGATTCTGGCGAAATAGATATTCTCGAGCAGATTCTCCAAACTCCCCCTCTTTTCGGGCTCCAACAACAAGCTCTTTGAGCTCAGCATACACTTGTTGAAACAGTGGGGGAAGTCCTTCAAAAGACTGTACAAGAGAATCGAGCGCTATTCTTTGGGATACGACTCTCTGTGCCTCTGACTCTTGTGATATATCACTCTGAACATCCAACAATGCAAGACAGGATTCCATTACTTCAAGAGTGTCCTGGTCCCCATCGAGCAAAAGAAATTGTCTGAGTGCCCACAGATGTGACTGAAGATAGTCTTCAACAGAAATATCCTCCGCCTTTGGAACCCCATACTGCACTGGTATCGCCCGATCCAATGCAGGAGAAAGTGGAATTCATTGAGTAATCTTTGAAACAGCAGTATCCCCCTTTTCTATCTCTCACTCATCGCCAAAAGACTGGGCCAAAGACACAACACACTCTTGATGTCGTTTCATGGCAGAGAATGAAGCATGTTCTAAGAAATATTCCAAGAGCCATGCTTTCCCATCAGGTCCACGCTTGAGTTGAGCCTCCAAGAAAGAGAGATACCCTCTCGCAAGTGAGGCATCCATCAAATCTATCGCTGCGAACTGAATCAAGGCGAGCATGGAATGCACTTGTTCATCTGTATGGACAATTCTCTGTGCCACAGTTCGTATCTGATTGAGAATATCTTCTCGCTGAAGAATTGTTAGAGTAGCTCCGCCCAAAACTTCAGAAGCAATAAGAGAAATATCTTTTTCAATATGAATAGACTTTGGGGAAATCTGATTCCTCCGAATAGTGAATGACTCCTCGTTCATCGCCCCATAAGCATACATCATCTGAATATAGCGAAGTGCTGAGGCATGATCTCCGAGAAGAGTGCAGACAGAGATACATCCGAGCATGCAGTTTTTATCTTGGAATACCTCCGCTCATTGCTCATAGTATTCTCGAGCTTTTGCAAGTTTTCCCTCTTGTTGCCAATAAAATCCCAATCGGAGATATGAATTCACATCTGCAACTTGAGTCCCCTCTTCAAACATACGAATTGCCGAAGCAGTATCCTCAAGAAATACCTCATAGGCGTATCCTACTGCAGAGTACATATCTATATTGTAACCTCCTCCTTGATTCGCAAGCTGTGTTTCGATTGTCTTGAGAAGGTCTTCAACAAGAGACAAATACTCCGCATATTCTGCCTGAAGTTCTGGGTCGTCCTCAGTCGATATATGAGATGCTGCTTGAGAAAAGGCAGAACTCATCCGATTGAGTGATTCGGCCGCTCCCGCTGGATCTTGTTCGATTGCACCGCGAAAAAAGGAGAAGCTTGCATGAGGCAGCCCAAACCCAATAAGAGCCTCCCCCACTCGGGTCGGCATTTCCGCATCTTCAAAAAATAAATCCGATTCTTGGTTCAAGAAACGAACGACCGCTTCTCCATCTCAAGACTCAATAGCCGCAAGAATTCAAAGAAGCGTTTCTTTTGACTGCGCAAACATTTCTGGAGTGACATCTCCTTTTGATACAAGGATGCTCGCAACTCTTTGGTAAATGCCTCAATCAAGAATATCACTCTGAGATTCAAGAGGCGTATTCTCAGGTACTCGAGATATATCTGGAGACTCTTGAAGATTGGCCACATCCGAAGATGCTCAAGTTTTTGGGGTGCTCATAGTTTATTTTTAATGAAATAAACTATTAAGTCAAGAATTCTATTTCTTGCTCAGAGCTGCTTCAATAATAGTGGCAAGCTGATCAGAATCTTCGAAAACAAGAGGAGCATCATTCAGGTACACACTCGGGGTTCCTTGCAGATTTAAACGATTTCCTTCTGCTATCTCGTTATTCAAGGTTTTTTGGTACCACGCCTCTGTGAGACATCGCGAAAATTCAGATTCATTCATGCCCAAATCCTTCGCAAGTTTCACTCGTTCTTCATCAGAGACGGATGAGCCATTCTTTTCGTGTTCCAGTGCATACAGCGCGTCTCGATACGCCCGAAACTTTCCCTGTGGCACAGAACAAAGAGCCGCAAGTGCATCTCATTCAGCATTTGGATGAACTGGCTTCCCCTTTGCATTCGTCATGGTAAGCGGATAGTTCATGAATGTGACTCCAATCTTATTCGTTTCAATGTAGTCTTTCCAGAGTCGATTTTCTGCGCCTGTATGAAATACCGCACATGCAGGACACTGATAGTCAGTAAAAATAGTAAGCTGAACTGGGCTTGAAGCATTTCCAACATGAACCGAATCCAAATCTTTGGAAACGGTGTTTACATAGATGCTATTCGGGTACTGCCCCGTTCCCTTGGAGACAGAAGGAGTTTCTGTTGAAGTACAAGAAGACAAAAGCAACGAACAAAGAAGCAAGGAAAGGAGAGGGAGAACTGGCATGAAAGAACGGTGAAAAAGGGAATCATACTCGACTTTTGCAAAAAACAACCTATACTCAGTCGTTACTTTTTATTCTTTGTATTCATTATGCACACACGACCCAGCCTCCCCTACTCACTCGACGCACTCAGTCCATATATTTCTCAAGAAACCCTCCAATTTCACTCCGAAAAACATCACCAAACCTATGTGGATAACTTGAATGCTCTTATCCCAGGCACTCCCCATGAGTCGCAAGATCTAGAAACTATTATTCAGACTTCCTCTGGGGGAATTTTCAATAATGCAGCCCAGGTATGGAATCACACGTTCTACTTTGAGGGACTCGCTCCAGCTGGATCCGCAAAAATGGATGGAGAAATACGACGTGCTATCCTGCAAAAATGGGGTTCTGAAGAAGCATTTAAGGCAGCCTTTGGGAAAATTGCCCTCGGAACTTTTGGTTCTGGTTGGGCATGGCTTGTACGGGCAGAATCAGGAGAACTTGATATCCTCTCTACATCAAATGCTGGGTGTCCTCTAACACAGCCTGGAGTTACAGCACTTCTCACCTGCGATGTCTGGGAGCATGCCTACTACATTGATACTCGAAATGCCCGAGCAAAATACATAGAAAATTTCTGGAATGTAGTAAATTGGGCAAAGGTAGAAGAGCGATTCGCTACTTGCCTCAGATAGTGTGCATCTCAGCAATATGAGATCGCGCTATAGTCCGACTTGCAGTTCACTGGATTTGTCTCCAAATCGAATGAATTGTCCCAGATTGTGGGGAAACTGGAAGTATTACCATTCTTCCAGTTTTTTCTTGCCTGTATTTTCCATGAGATCACCGATGATGAACCAATCGGAATCCCTGACTGACAAGATGCCTCACTAAATCAGAATGCGTCATTCATCGTGAAGTTGAGACCTCGTTACTTCCTTTTGTCAGACCTCCAAGAGTTTCTGTTCTAGATTGTACTAGGGTTCCAATATCTTCCACCGGTAGAGTCTCCAAAAGTACAAGCTCCGCCTGAGTCAAGAGTCTTCCATGTCCCGAAAGAGCAAATCGATCAAGAATCATATCACGACGCACACGAATATCTCAACAATCCTGAGAAGTGAGTACCGCTGCTTGAACACAACTTCCTATAGCATTCTGTTCCGCAACATCTTCAAGAATATCTATAAGTGATAGCAGGATTTCTAGAGCATTCGGGGCTAGAGTGCGAGAAAATGTTTCGTAAGAAAATATATTGATACATCCATATCGTACAGATTTTTTGAGAAGCAGGACGAACTGTTTCTTGTACGACTCAAGACAGACTATATCCTCCTTCGTCTGCATGTACACGCATACCAACTCCTGCACATCTTCGGGAAGTACAGCGAGAGCCTCTGCCATCTGCCGTTCTATCGAGGTTTGTTGCTTTATCCGCCTTATATGGGTCAATATCTCGGAAAGATTCTCCCACTTTGCCCCAGTGCGATCAAGCTCATGAACCATAGTTGGATTTTTTTGGATTTCCCGAACAAGCAGACGCAGCTCTCCCTCAGCGATTCCGATAGGAGTGCAGCAATGTGATTGACACAAATACAGAAACGCATCGGAGATTTCCTGATTGGAAAGAAGTTGAATCCAGTCATCTTGCGATATGATTCGATTGAGAGATTTGGATTGAAACACGGATCGCACTCTGAGATACTCTTCAAGAGAAACGGCAGTAGCGGCAAGTACTTTCTTCCGGTAATGAAACTTTTCCAGAAAATTCGGAGTAAGAACAGACCTAAATCGAGCAATGAGTTCGCGAACTTGTACACGAGTCAAGGCAGAGTATTCATTCACCTCTCGAGGAAGTTGCGCAAGAAGATTTCTCTCCGCCTGGTCAACGGGATGAGTTTCAGCAATATACGGAAGGACATCCGAGTATACGAGAAGGAGACTACAGAGTTCGTTTAGTTCACCTATCCACTCCGAAAGTTCTGTCTTAGAAAGCAGTATAGCCATGGCATACTGCTTTCGCAGAAGATTTTTCTTCTCCTGTTCATGAAGCTTAGAATGCTGGAGAAATGTTGCTATATTCTTAATTCCTTGGGAATTTGCCAAATGTTCCATGAGCCAGTCAACCCCCATGTTTTCCAATATCAGCAGAATTTCTTTTCCAACTTGAGACCCGACAGAATCTGGAGTACCAAATAACATTCGAAGCTGTTCGGGAGAAAATTGAGAAACAAGTCGCACTCGCTCTTCGTTAGAAAAAGTATCGAGCTGCCGAAAGAGCGACATATCACTGAAATAGTCTTTTCCTCGAGTCGAATCAAGCCCCGAACGTATGAGGGAACACAGAAGACGAAGTTCTAGTTCTTCATATCGATTCGTAATAGTGATAATCTCCTCAACTCAGTAGTGACTCAAAAGAGTGGCTACATCTACTGATGATAGAGTAGTTCTTACAACTGCAAGATATCAACCCAGGAAAGCCTGCTTCGGAGAGAGTCAGGAAACTTTCCCAGTATGCAGCATATTTTTGGCGACACGAACTCGTTCACAAACTCTATCGATATCTTTTGAGGTGAGCCCCTGAGAAGGCATTTGAACATCGGAAAGACACAGGAGACCTCAGAGATATTCCAAATTCGGAAGACCCGCTTCAGTCTCAAAAAGAGAAATATCTCGCTCAATAAAGCGTACGAGCGAAGTGGGAACAGAAGCCCCTGTCTCTTGTGCAGCGCACAAGAGAGCATCTCTCCGAGAATCCAGAAGTGTCATGGTTTTCAAGAGACATACTTCTGCTTCTGTATCCGACCAAGATGTTCCTGGTGAAATCGAAGCATCGAATGCGGAAACAGGATACTCCGAGAGATGTCCAGCCATGATATCTCGAAGGTATTCCGCTTCATCGGGAGCAAGAGGATGGGCAGACTCAAAAATCGGACGAATATTAAAATACACCCTGAGTTGGGAGTTGAAAAATCTCTCTGGGTCCTGGATATGCGTATCCTTGAGAGCATTCCAGAGAAGGGTAATTCCAGGAGGAAGGGTGAGTGTATCCTCCATTGCATCCAATTGAGTGCGGAAATCGGTGCGATACGCAAATGTCTGGTTCAAAAGAACGAGAACTCGAAATATCGACAAGCTTTCTTTCAAGCGTATGAGCCTCTGCTCTGGATAAGACTTGGAATGATTCTGATATTCATTCGTTATCTCAGTAAATCAGGAGATGGTTTTTGCCAGAGCATGAATTGCTATTTCGTTATGGGAAGCATGGAGCTCTCTCGCAAACTGCTCCAGAGTGTTCATGGTCGAGATAAATTCAGACACCTCCTCAGGAGCATCTTCCAAACGAAGTGCAAGGAAAAATGAAGAAAGTTGGTCTGCGATTTCCCGAGACTCAGACTGCAACACACTATCTACAGACGACTCAATGCATGACTCAAGAAGTTTTCCGCCTCCATGCCGATCAATCATAGATCTATATTTCCGCTTCAGATAGCCACCAATACCAGATTTAGCCGCCTCTCGACGAAACATGGAATTCTTCTGGAAACATATTTCCAAGAGATCATTCCATTGTGGGTTCGTCTGTTTCAGAGTATCCAGCTGCAATCCTCCTTGTAGCATGTAATTCAAGTGAATATACTATCGTTTTTAATGGGAAAATACAATAAGTCAACTCTTCATTTCTTCTGACTTAAAAAAAGAGGAAATAAAAAGAGCTCCGAGGAGCTCTTTTTAAAAAAGGAACGAATTATGCAAGTGCTACATCGTGTGCTTCGACACCCTTCTTCCCTTGTACAGGAGTATAGGTTACCTCAGCTCCTTCCTTGGCTGGTTTTCCAGTAGAAGGGTCGATTTCTGCCCAGCTATTGAATACCTGTCCACCTCCGGCTACCTTTGTGCAGTGAAAAAACAAGTCACCACCACCATCTTGTGGAGCGATAAACCCAAAGCCCTTGTCTGCGACGAGCTTCTTAATAATCCCGTTCATTGTGCGAGAGTAAAGTAATAAGTATCTCGCACGTTCTTACGTCTGTTTGAGATTAATACAGTGTATGGAGGTTTACTTGAATTGCAAATTTGCGATTAACAACCCTTGTTCTGAAGCCACACAACCAAGTCCTCGAGAGAAACCGTCTCCTGTAATCCTGTATCTCGATCCCGAACAGTCACTCGCCCTTGATCGAAATTCTCCGGCTCTACACAGATTGAATACGGGATACCTATTTCATCGGCTCGCTGATATCGCTTTCCAATGGTCCCGGCCTCATCATATTCACACACAAAGTGGGGAGAAAGAAGATCGTAGACTGCATTTGCTTGCTGCGTGAACTTCTTCACGAGCGGGAATACTCCAACTTTTACTGGAGCAACTTGAGGAGCGAAACGCATCACGACACGAGTTCATTCTTCATTGGTGACTTCATCGTATGCATCACACATTACTGCAAGAGTAAGTCTTGAAAGTCCAATTGATGGCTCAATAACATACGGAATGTATTTTGTATTATCAAACGGATCAAGATACGACATATCCTGTTTCGAAAGGCTCATATGAGCCTTTAAGTCATAATCCGTACGATTTGCAAGGGTACTGATTTCCCCCCAACCGAAAGGAAATAGATATTCAAAATCCCCTGCTCTCTTTGAGTAGTGTGGAAGTCACTCTTTTGGAATTTCTACAAAGCGTACGTTATCACACTTAAGTCAGAGAATTTCAGTGAAGAATCGATTTTCTTCTTCAAGCCACGCTTGAAAATGTTCTGCATCAGTTCATGGTTTGCAGAAATATTCTATTTCTATTTGCTCAAATTCACGAGTGCGGAATATGAAATTCTTGGGGGTTATTTCATTGCGAAATGCTTTTCCCGCTTGTGCAACTCCAAATGGAATTTTTTTTCGAGTAGAGCGGGCAATGTTCGGAAAATTTACAAAAATTCCCTGTGCCGTCTCAGGACGCAAGTATACAAGAGAAGCTGAATCCTCAGTAACCCCCTGATGTGTGGAAAGCATGAGGTTGAATTTTTGAGTATCTGCCCAATTTTTTGCACCACAGTTCGGACATGCAATATGCCCTTCCTTCATATATGCATTCAAATCCTCAAGAGGTGTTTTATCTCCTGCCCAGTTATTTGGCAAAAGCGCATGATATTGGTTGCGTAGAGACTCAAGGCACTCACCATAAGTCCTCCAATTTTGATCTGGGGAACTTTTTGCTTTGGAAATTAAGCCTAAAATCTCGTCAGGTGAAAGTCGGAGGACCTCTGAGGTGGTTGTAGGGTACTCCATCATGGCGATCCCAGCTTGATTTCCATTCTGGATGAAAGCATTCTCTACCGGCAATTCTTGCAGTAAGCGCTTTGCTGATTTTTCAAGCAACTCCTCAATAAGTTTATCTGCACGATGTCGAGTGTGACATGCCTTGCACTCCATAAGCGGATCAGAAAATCCACCCACATGCCCACTTGCAACCCAAACATTTGGATTCATAAGAATGGCCGCATCAAGAAGAACCATATCCTTGCGCTTCTGTACGAAGTTTCGAATCCAAAGATTCTTAATATTTTCTTTCAAAAGTGAACCCAAAGGACCATAATCCCAGGAATTTGCGAGTCCTCCATAAATTTCAGATCCTTGGTATACGAATCCCTTCGTTTTTGCCAGATCTACCAGTTGTTTCATGTCCATAAAAAGAGACCTTATGAAAATAAAGTCTTGGGACCGAGTTTTCTCGGCGGTTCCACCCAAGTTCCCAAAGCGGGCAACTTACTGTTCTCTCTCCGCGGTTTCCAATCGCATCGGCAAGTGAACAAAGGAAGAATATCGGATGTGAAGAATTTTGCAAGAAAAACCAGTCGGCGACTAGAATGATATCAAACTAAAGAAGATATTCCGGAGTAAACTCTGGGGTGATTTCCAGTAAAGGAGAACCAATTTTGTAGAGTTCACGAATGCTTCCAGCAACATTTGTTGCTTCCTTTCCCTGGGATTCAAGCCATTGACATACCTTTGCACTTCTTGCACCAGAACGACAGAAGACAAAAACTGGCCGGGTGAAGTCAATCTCATGAAGACGGAACTCTATGCTGGAGAGGGGGATAAGTTTTGCGCTTGGTATGCGTATTTGCCTCCATTCCTCTACCTCACGGACATCAATCAGTTCAAGAGGTCAAGACTGGATATACGACTCTAGGTCGATTGCAGAAATTTCGGAATACATAGAGCTACGAACGAGAAAGAAGCTTCTGGGTGATGCCAGCAGAGAGAAGAAAGGCACTAAGAAAAAGCCAGATACTGAGATTTCATTCCAATATATTTGCGATTGCCGGTCCAGGACAAAGTCCAGAGATTCCCCAGCCTATACCAAAAAACATCGAGCCGACGAGGAGCTTTGCATCAAGTAACCCCTTTGAATTCCAAGAAAAATGCCACTGCGCATCAAAAAGAGGAGCCTTTCTTCGAGAAAGTATACGATGCCCAATCCAAGAGATCAACAAAGCTCCACCCATAACGAATAGAAGAGACGGATCCCACGATCCAAATAGATTAAGAAACCCGAGAACTTTCTGGGGATTTGTCATTCCAGAAAGAGCAAGTCAAACCGAAAAGATAAGACCTGCTCAAAACGAAGAAACAATCGAAGGAGATACGAAGCGCATACGGTGCTGTTACAAAATATACCCGTGGAGGATTGAGGCAGTAATCATGCCAAATCCCAAAAATATTGCCGTAGCAACAATCGAACGCACTGACCATCTCCCAATTCCACAAACAGCATGCCCACTCGTACAACCGTTGGCCAAGGTTGTCCCTACACCCACCAATATACCCGCAATAACGACTCCGAACAATCATTCAGACGGAATAGAGGTATTCTGAAGCGGAGCATACGAGTCCGAAACAGCATGCACGAGGAGCGATCCCGCGAAAATACCTACTAAAAAAGCAAAACGCCACAGACCCCCCTCCCCTCAGGGAAGTATGCCTTTTACAATTCCGCTCATACCCATGACCCTTCCATTCGTGAACGCAAGCAGCACTGCGGCTCATCCTATAAGGAGGCCTCAGATAGTCGCAAAAAGAAATGTTTCCATAGAGTTATCGACAGTAAATAGTAGCAAGAGACTGAAGCAGAGAAACAACCCGAGAATCTCCAATGGAATAGACCATAAAATGTCCGTTTCTGTTTGACTGTACAAGCCCCTCTGTCCGCATTTTTGCAAGGAATTGAGAAATCTGAGATTGAGAAATTCAACAAAAATCCTCAAGTTCACTAACGGTAGCAGGCCCCTGAGAAAGACGACAGAGAATAAGAAGGCGTTTTGGGTGGGCAACGAGTTTGAGTATATCAGCAACTTCTTGTGCTTTTATCTCAAGAGAATGTGGCATATAACAAATATTACAAATTCATTATATAAGTGAATCTTCTTCTTGCAAGAAAAAAGCGAGGTCACCCTCGCTCAAATCAGTAAATCAGAGTATTAGTGAACCAATACAAGAATAATTGGCTCCTTCCCTGTTTCTTCAAAAATAAAGTCTTGAATCTTCTTGGCAGAAAAATCTCGGAAATCATCCGCTCCCTTAAATCGACTAATATCGTTCTGGAGAGTCCCATCAAGGAAGTCATATATTCGCTCTTCCAACCCAGGAAAGTGAGAAAGTTCTGGGAATCCAGCCAAATCAAGCTTAAACAAAAATTGTCCTGGTTTTTTGGCGATAGAGACAGCCACTACTCCATTTTGTCGCAGCTGTTCTCTGTCATGAATCTCTCGCTCTGTAGTGAATCCAATCATGTATCCATCAACCGTCACCAATCGATGCTGAACAAACATATCAGTAACTCGGAAATCATCCTTGGTGAATTCGATAATTTGTCCGTTCTTTGAAAGAATCACCCGATCTTTTGTATACCCGAGTTCGTACGCATTTTTCGCATTCCCGTAAATCATATGCGGGTATCCGTAAATCGGCATATATACCTCTGGGCGAATCAGGGAAATCATCTTCTTTGTATCTTCCGCACGAGCGTGTCCTCCGGCATGGATTTCCGACTCTTTATACTGATAAATACGAGGTCCTTGTGCCATGATGATATCGAAGAGTCCTTGGACATTTCGCTCATTTCCAGGAATTACCGAACTCGAAAACACGACTGTATCTGTTGGTCGAAGATTCGTATCTTTTGACTCACCCGTTGCGATTCGCATGAGAGCTGCATATCGCTCTCCTTGAGCTCCCGTACAACAAATCGTCACTTTATTATCCGGCAATCGGTTTGCCTCCTCCATAGAGATAATAGTTCCAATTTTTGGCTTTGCATAACCAAGTTTGAAAGCAATATCCATGTAATTATTCATCCCTCGTCCCAGAAGTACCACCTTTCGATCAAATTTCTCAGCAGTCGCAATAATCAGCATAACTCGATCGATAATCGAACTGAATGTTGCGGTAATAATTCGGTGCTCCGAACGTTTGAAAATTTCTTCAATGGACCCAATAACTTCCGACTCAGAAATGCTCGATCCAGAAAGATGGGCATTCGTAGAGTCTGAAAGAAGTGCTCGAACTCCTCGGTTTCCAATAGATTCTAAGAGCGCATAGTCTGTGCTTGGTCGATACGGCAAAGGAGTCGCATCAAATTTCCAGTCTCCAGTATGAACAAACCGTCCCACTGGAGTTTCAATAAGCATTCCAACAGAGTCAGGAATAGAGTGATCTACCGTGAACGGCTGAATTTGAAAGTGAGATCCGATGGTAATTGGAACATTTCTATTGATTCGCTCAAGATTTGTAAGCGGCTCCCCATTCTCTCCTTGTTTCATCGCAATGAGCTCATATGCCATAGAAGTAGCATACATAGGTACATTTCTTCCGAGCTGTTTAATAACAAAGGGGATGGCCCCAATATGGTCAATATGCCCGTGCGTAATGACAATACCTGCAAGTTTCTTTCCTTTGAGGTAGGTCAAATCTGGAATGCTTCCATTGATACCGTGTTGGTACTGATCGGCAAACTGAATTCCCATATCAATAATCAAAACCTCTCCGTCATACTCAAATGCCGTACAGTTCAATCCAACTTGCTCCACTCCTCCAAGAGGAATTATGCGAAGTACTCCCTGTGGAGTAGGCGTGGGACGAAGTTCTTCATATCCCAGGTAGGATTTCAGGGCATTTTGCGGAGTAACAAAAGGGAAGGCTCGCTTATTTTTAAATTTTGGAATAGCGACAAAACTTGAACCTGGCTCGTATTTCTTCCCACCAACTTCGGCACGCTTATCGTGTCGAAAGTATCCGGAAGACTGAGGAGGTTTTGGTCTTGGCTTCTTATCTGAGGCTTCTGAATTTGATGGAGGCATCATAGTATTTTCTGTCATAACTAAAGTAAGTGAATGAGGACGATTACACAGGGCACTCGTCCAAGAATATATTTAAGGAGTTTTTCGATATCCTGTTTCAGGAGTCGATTCAAATCTTTGAGTTCAATATCTGGGATATCCTGAAGCGCGACTTCGTAAAATTCACGAGAACGAGCAACAATTTCAGCATGGAGACTCTTTCCGTCTTGAGGCAACATAAGTCCTCGGCTTTCTAGGTGCACTCATTGGAGCAGC
>JAVKLK010000024.1:0-30675 GCA_031539165.1 Patescibacteria group bacterium
GAAGATGAAACGACAGCAGGAGCGTTCTGAGTCTGAGACTGCTTTTTGAGAGAGGAAAGGGAAATTTTCTGGCGGGAGGTTGAAGTGTTTGGCCGAACGGATCCAATAGCTGAAGTTGCTCCTAGAACTTGAGATTCCTGTCACGATACCTCTTCTTTCTCGGGAGAAGATGAAACGACAGCAGGAGCGTTCTGAGTCTGAGACTGCTTTTTGAGAGAGGAAAGATCAAGCTTGGCCATAGAGAAATTACATAACTTCCTCAGAGTACGCTATATTTCAGATGAAGTCAAAAAAGCAAAGAGATTGTGCTCGCTGGATATGTTTTGGCTTTACAAAGCTAAATTTTCGATACAATTGGAGCGTCTTTTTTTAGGAAAGGAGTTTATTTTGTACCTCGCACCAATGCTGTATAGAAATGTCGCCATCATCGCGCACGTTGACCATGGGAAAACCACCCTTGTTGACGCGCTTTTGAAACAGTCCGGAGTATTCCGAGACAATGAAGCTATTGAAGTCTGTGTTATGGACTCAAACGATCAAGAAAAAGAACGAGGGATTACCATCTATGCAAAAAATACTGCCGTATTTTACAAGGATGTTAAAATTAATATTGTCGACACTCCCGGTCACGCCGATTTCGGATCAGAGGTAGAGCGAGTTCTTCGAATGGTAGACTCTGTTTGTCTCGTAGTCGATGCATACGAAGGGCCTATGCCACAAACAAAGTTCGTTCTAAAAAAAGCTCTTGGACTCGGACTTCGTCCTATTGTTATTATCAACAAAATTGATAAGCCAACTGCTCGTCCATCAGAAGTAGTTGATATGGTATTCGATCTTTTCGTTCAGCTTGGAGCAACGGATGAACAACTCGATTTCCCAATTGTTTACGCTATCGCTCGTGAAGGTGTGGCAATAAAAAATCTTGGAGATGAGAAGAAAGATATCTCCCCGATTTTTGATACCATTCTCGATCACGTGGCCGCAGCACCGAACGATTTGGACAAACCATTCCGCATGCAAATTGCCAATCTTGCATACGACAATTACCTTGGACGACTTGGTATTGGACGAGTATATGAAGGAGTAGTTAAAGCAGGACAAACTGTGACAATTTTGGGAAATGATGGAGTAAAGCGAACGGGAAAAATCTCAAAATGTTTCACCTCTCTTGGACTCAAACGAAATGAAGTAGATGCAGCAGAAGCGGGAGACATCGTAACAATTGCCGGTATCGCAGATATTTACGTAGGAGAGACAGTCTCAAGCGTCCCTGAATTTGATCCAATGCCAGCAATTACGATTGATGAGCCAACTTTGAAGATGGAATTCCGAGTAAATGATTCTCCTTTTGCTGGAAAAGAAGGAAAGTATGTCACTTCTCGAAACATTCGAGAGCGACTAGAAAAAGAACTTGAAATGAACGTAGGACTCAAGGTTGATTTCGAAAATGGTGATGGAAACGGGTATAACGTCTCTGGTCGAGGAGAGCTTCACCTCTCTGTATTGATTGAGTCAATGCGACGAGAAGGGTTTGAGCTTTCTGTTGGAGCACCTCAGGTTATCTTCCACGAAGAAAACGGAAGTCGCCAAGAGCCAATTGAACAGGTTACCGTATTTGTTCCTGAATCTGATTCTGGATCAATTATCGAAGCACTCGGAAAGCGAAAGGGTCTCATTAAGAACATGGATACAAAAAATGGTATCACGAATCTTGAATTCGAGGTTCCAACTCGTGGGCTTTTGGGATTCCGATCACAATTTGTTACCCTCACAAAGGGAGAAGGAATCATGTATTCTGCATTCTCTCATTATGAAGATTACAAAGGATCTATCGAGAAACGTGAAGTAGGATCTATGATTTCTGGGTTCCCTGGAACAGCAATGGCTTACTCTCTCTGGAAACTCGAAGAACGAGGGCCTATATTTATTGACCCCCAGACAGAGGTGTACGAAGGAATGGTTATTGGAGAACACCTCAAGGGAGGAGATCTTGTAGTAAATCCAACCAAAAACAAGCAGCTCACCAATATGCGAGCTTCTGGAACAGATGAAGCAGTACGCCTCACTCCTCCTCGAAAATTCACCCTTGAAGAAGCGCTGGATTATATCTCAACGGATGAATACGTAGAGGTTACTCCTACAAATGTTCGGATTCGAAAAAAAGGTCTCACCGAGGCTGACAGAAAGAAATCTGGAAAATAATACTCACTCAAAGGGAGCTCAATGTGAGTTCCCTTTGACTTATTCAGGATTTTTCATATCCTACGGGGCATACATTATTTTGACACCATCAATCTATGATCGTATACGCGATTAAAAACTCTACCGAGTCAAACGAAAAGCTTGTACTTCGATACAAGAAGATGTTCTTCCAAACTCGAACAGCAAATAAGCTCAAAGCTGAAGCTCAGCATCAGCGAAAAGTAAGCCGCCGAAAGATTCGAGAAGCAGCAATTGTTCGAAGCTTTTATCGCGACGCTATCAAGAATAACGCAGCATAGTGTTTTGTTTACACCATAAAAAATGGGGCTCGCAAGAGCTCCTTTTTTTGACCCAAAAGAAAAGATAGGGTAGTCTGGTTTCGTCAGAAACAAATACCAATACAATGCAAACACTATCCTCCGACACTACCGACACTCTTTCTCTTTTAGAAGATATACAAAAAGAGCTGGATCCTCTTTCGCTTGTAGAGACGATTCAGGAGGAGAGTGTGCCCAATCAGGAACCTGACTCATGAGAAAACCAAGCAAAAAAACAGAACGTCTGGAAAGAATATACAAAATACGTTATCCACTACTGTTTTGTTTCAGCGACGGTATTTGGAATTCTTCTTGTGGCAACAAACTGGTCTGCCTACTACAGCGTGGTTATGAGTCTTATTCATCCAGAGGCACTAGCACAAGCATCTCATCAGATAGAGAACACTCTTTCTCAGTCAAAAATCACGGTATACGCAAATAATGGAGAGCAGCTTGCAACAGAACTCAAGGAAAAAGCCGAAGATATCAAGCGACAACTTGACGCTGAGAATATTCAGGTGGACGAATCTCCGTTCTCTATGAAGTCGCTTATTCCGAGTAAACCAAATATTTCGGCAAATTTTGAGATAACCCCGTATGAGAACAGAATTATTATCCCTCGAATTGGAAAAAATATTCCTCTCGTTGATGTTTCGGTAGCAAGCTCATTCGACTTTGACCACATGGAGAATATCTTCATGCAGGAACTTGAAAAAGGAGTAGTTCGTTATCCAGGAACAGCCCTGCCATGACAAAAAGGAAATACATTCATTTTTGGACACTCTTCGAACTATCCTTGGATGAAAGGAAATTTTAATGATGTTTTTGCTTTACTTGATAACGTGGAATTCGGGGATCAAATCATTGTCTACTATAATCAAAAGAAATACGTGTACACAGTACGAGAGAAAAAAATCGTTCGTCCTTGAGATGTGAAGGCGCTTGAGCGAGATCCAAATAAGCAAGAACTCTCTCTTATGACTTGTTGGCCAATAGGAACAACCCTCAAGCGAATGCTTGTATTTGCTGAGCTCACTTCAACTACAACCAATTAATATGAACTTTCTCAGTAGTACCTACTCCTATAATTTTGATCTCCTAAAAAACATAGAGACCATCGATGGTATAACCGGACTGTGAGGTATCGTTGCTGGAGGGATTCTCTTCTTATTTCTTCTCTTGCTAGCGAAGAAGCGGGAGGCTATCAAAATTGCCCGAGAAAAAGCACTGAAGAAAAAAACCCTCTGAGACCTCGTTACTATGAAGGAGATTCAGGGGGAAATAGAACAAGAGATGCGGGATGCTCTTATTCGAGCGGAGCTTCGATCCAAGAAGGACCCTTCGCAGTCAGAGTAAATGAACGGGTGCCTTTCTCGCCCCAGCCAACAGAGAGTCCCTCGGCAAGGTGGCAAAGGTGAATATGCGACTGTGAAAGATACCGTTCGAAATACTCATCTTGTCCAGGCTGAGCAAAAATTCTTCGAATAATCCCATCATTCAGGGCAGCTATTGTGGCTCTAATCTGGGATGGCTCAAGAGTGTGTCACGGATAATAGACAAGATTGACAAAGTCGACACCAAGCGTGAAGGATGCAGACGTTACCCGATAGGTCCGATACAACTCATCGTACCATCCCCCTCTCTTATACCAGTTTCTCGCGTACTCAAATACTCTCGGGGAAATGACCCCATTCAAATGAATTTGAACCCCCTCTTGTACTCTCGGGGCAATCTCTGCTTCAAAGTACTCCCACTGAGCATGCTCATATTCATGAGGAGATGCAAAAGGCTCACCTCATGCGTTTCTATTTGGAAGATAGAGATAGTCTTGAAGGGATTCACAAGACTCGGGTATTGTACATTCTATACTATATCCCTCAGGTCAACCAATATCGCGAATGCTTCTTGCAAATATACTATGCATGGGGTGGCTTGTAGAAAAGTGCGCTTGGCTCCGTCGTACAAGCATCAAGCAATGCTCGCATTTTCCCCTCATCCATTCATCGTCCTATAAACACCACTTGATTCTGCGGCTCTATAGAATGTTCTTCTGAAGCTTTATCCAAAGTCATTCGAGCACCCGCCTTTTGAAGAATAAAGGTTCCGTGCCCTTCTATGGCAACAAATCATTTTATGCGAAATACATCCTGACTTAAACCATCCACAAAATCCTTGAGCGCGTAGGGATCAAATCGCTTGGAGGAAGTATAGACAAATTGCGTTATCGTCGAATCATGGACGTGACTTTCTCATCGAGAAGCAAGTGCATCTGAAAGTTCAGAAGTTACCGAAAATCTCTCCGTATTAAAAATATAGCGCATGTCGATTTCTCCGTGCGTAGTAGAGATTATTGGGGCATATATATTCACCCTTCGAATCATGTCGGTAATCTGATTGAGTGATGATTTCTCCACTTGATCCATCTTATTGAGTACAATAAAGTCAGCGAATTCTAGCTGATCTGTCAGAATCTTGAGATCTTGCGTCTGTCGATTGAAGAACATCGGAGCATCGACAAGACAAATAATGGAATCGAGAACAACCCTTCCATCCATATCCTGCATCAAGAAGCTCTGGGCCACAGGAATGGGATCAGAGAGTCCCGATGCTTCTATGATAATATGATCAAGTTTTTTATTGGAATCGAGAAGCCGCTCAATTGCAGAAAAAAAGTCTTTTCTCACAACACAACAGATACAACCATCGTTGATTTCTACTATTTCTTGATCTGTTTTCTCAATGAGATCACTATCAATCCCCACAGAACCAAATTCATTCTCGACAATCGCGATATTTCTCCCTCGAGAATTACGGATAATATGATTCAAGAGTGTTGTTTTCCCTGAACCAAGAAATCCAGTGAGAATTGTTATGGGAATTGGAGTCATATTATTGATGATGATACTTAGAGCCCTTCCAGATTTCATGAATTCTATAAAGTTGCTCCATGAGAACAATGAGGGCAAGAGAGTGCGGAAGAGTAAATTCGGAAAGGGCGAGGGTTTCAGACATGTACGGAACAAGGAGTTCTCTTTCCAGTCAGAAACTTCCACCAATAAGAAATACCGGTTCCTCTCAGGAATCGAGCATTTTTCGGATTTTCCCAGCAAAAGCAAACGTTGTATAGTTTCTTCAAAACTCATCCAAAATAATCGCCTTTTTCTTTTGCTTATGGAGCCACTCTACTGCCTTGAGTGTTTCATGATGAGCAACGTATCGTGGGTCAGCGTGTTTTACGGCACGAATTCGAACACATTTTACAGAACTAGAAAGGCGCTTCTCATATTCGGAGAAGACCTCAGAGAAGTGCCCGTTTGTGTCAGCTATGTAAACAATTTGCATGGATTTGATTGTATCTTTCGAAAAAAAATAGCAAAGAGATTTTGACACCCTTTCTTCTTTATATACAATGCGCGCACTTCGCCACTTTAGCTCAGCTGGTAGAGCAACGGTCTTGTAAACCGTAGGTCGTCGGTTCGAACCCGACAAGTGGCTCCAGTAAAATATCAACGCGTCTCTCCGAGTAGCCTCTACTCGGAGCTTCGCTTCTATGGGTCGGTTCCAGAGTGGTCAAATGGGGAGGACTGTAAATCCTTTGGCTTCGCCTTCGTAGGTTCGATCCCTACCCGGCCCACCATATATAGCATATCCGACTGGCGCGGACATCTACTGCGAAAAACGCCCGGATGGTGGAATGGTAGACACGACGGTCTTAGAAGCCGTTGCCGCAAGGTGTGAGAGTTCAAGTCTCTCTTCGGGCACCAAATATCGCACATAGCGCTGAGCCTACTCTCTTGAGCCGATTCTGCGTTGTTATACGACATTTTACCCCGGCGAAACCGTACTTAGGCGGACGCGAAAATTTTTTTCTTATGAAAAAGGATATACACCCTCACTTCCACGATATTACGGTTACTTGCTCTTGTGGAAACACATTTACTACAAAAAGTACCATTAAGGACGAAGTTCTTAAAGTGGAAAGCTGCATGAAGTGTCACCCGTTCTATACTGGTGAAAAGAGACTTCTCAAAACATCAAGCGTTGACAAATTCTACGCTCGACAGAAGAAAGCGGAAGATCTCAAGAAATAAGCTTCTTGTCTGAAGAAAAAATCCCCTTAAGGGGATTTTTTTGTGAGATAGACCCTCTATCCCTTCATGACAAAGAAATTAAATATAATATAGCTCGTCACAAGAAGAAGGACTCCTATAACGATATATTTTACGATAGACTTCGCTTTCTTTACGCGTTCTTCGTCTCCTGCAGAAGTAAGGACAAGAAATCCAGCGTAGAGTATCAAGATAACTATTACGAGCGCAAGAAATCCATTTATATAGTTAATCAGAGTAGTAAATATGGTGAGAGTCCCCGAAAGCTGGGGATCTTTGATTCGACAAATACTGAATATAAGTGGAGTATCACATCTTGCTTCCCCATAGATTGCCTTTATGAAAGTGCCGGGTATCTTCATAAAAAGAAATCCTACTATAGCATATATAATAGTTCTCTTCCCCGTCTTTGCCGCATCTTCCGCCCCTCCTGAAGTAACTATTTTGTAAAAGGCATAAAAAGCCATGGCAAGGAAAGCAAACGAGGCAATCATTTCCAACAAGTGGACAAATGGATAGATAATCTTATCCGCAAACAACATAGCAGTGAATCCAGAAACATTTCTGTTATAGAGGGTATCCACCGCAATAAATGCCGACTGCATCACTACTATACCAACTGTGGTCCAAAGAATGGTATTCCTCCATTTTTTGGCATCTTCATCCGAGCCTCCGCTCAAAAGAATTCGGAGAACAGAAATAACGAGGTAAATAATCGCTATGAAAATAAAAACATTTTTTGCATCTCGAGCAAGATTAACGAGGAGAGCATAAGCTCAGCGCTCCCCGGTATTGCTTGCTCGGAAATAGTTGAATGTATTTCCAAAAGTTCCACTCACAGAATTCTCTACGCTTCCCACGAAGCTGTCCGTATAATCTTGCCTTGATATTCCCGTCTTTCTTCCATTTTGAAGATCAAGCTCAGTAGAAGAGCTGGTTGGGGTAAATATCTGGTCCGCAAAGGCGGTAGAGTAGCCGAGATAGGAGCCTGCTATAAGGCAAGCGAGGAAAAGTGATTTGAATTTCATGCTCCGCATTTTAGCGGACTTGCAGGAAAGCGCAATTAACTCGGTAATATTCCAAGCTTTGCTTCAATCTCCATGTCCACATATTCCTTCTTTCTTCCGTACATCTTTCGAGAATATTCTTTGATAATCTTGGCAACTTCATCGTTTCTATAGGTAGTATCCCAGATGGTCTTGAGGTCAAAAGGACGAGTTGTTGCATTATCAATATTCAGCTTGCAGTATGTGGTAAAGTTCGCAATTCCTATAATATCTTGCTGAGAAAGAAGCGGTGCGTATTCCTTCTCCAAGTATTCTGCATCTTCCGCTCCAACCTTAAAGCTCATAATAGTTCCCGCATTTCCAAATACAGCATCCTTGATAGATGGCTTCCCGTCTTTACTCTGATTTCCTCCAATTTGAGCAATAAATTGATGGGCCATGATGAGGGCGAGATGGTACTTTCTGGCTTCGGAAAGAATTTCTCCAAAAGTATCAGTAGCAAAGTTCTGGAACTCGTCAACATAGAGGTAGAAATCTTTTCGTTTATCTTCTGGAGTATCGGCACGACTCATAGCGGCCATGTTAATCTTTGAGACAAATATGAGACCCAGAAGCTGAGCATTCAAATCTCCAATCATTCCCTTCGAGAGATTTACCATGAGAACCTTTTGGTCATCCATAACCTGGCGAAGGTTGAAGGCAGATTTAGGCTGTCCGATAATATTACGGATGGTAGTATTGGTGATAAACGGCCCAAACTTGGAACTGAAGTATGGGATCATTTCTTGTTTTTCTCTATCTCCGGTAGAGGCATATTCATGCTCCCAGAAAGATTTTACTACGGGGTTTTTGACCTTGGAAACCTTGTATTTCATGAAGGCATCGTCCGTGAATAATCTCGGAACATCTATGAGAGTACCCCCTTCATCATCGTCATCCATAAGAGTGAGACATCCATTTCGGAAATAGTGCTGAATTCTCGGTCAGAAGATTTCTTCATTAAATATCTTGATGAAGATTGATGTGGCATCGAGGGCAGCTCTATCTTTTTCGATTGCACGGAGTGCTGGATCGGTAGAGATAACCTCAAGCATATTGAGACCCATAGGGCGCTCAAAATCACCAGGGTTAAATACGATGACATCTTTGGCTCGCTCTTTTGGTGTGTAGGAAATGATGTCCTCTACGAGGTCACCGTGGGGATCAATAACCGCAAGTCCATCTCCATTCCACAAATCCTGTCTTGCAAGATACGAAAGGAATACCGACTTACCTCCTCCAGACTTTCCTATAACGTAATGATGTCGCCCTCTGTCTTTTCGTGAGAAATACACTGGGGTTTTGATGTTTCTGTATTCATTCCACCCCATGAGAACCCCATCCGTAAAGAGTGGGAACCCTCCGAGCTTTCTCTGCTCTGGTTGGACGACGGGATTTTTTCCAGGGTCGACTGACTTTCCTATGTTTTCCCCTTCTGTAACAACTGGGTACGTCGTTCCATCAACTCCAATGAAGTTTCTCTGCGCATCACGCAAAATGACTTTGTTCTTATCAACTTGAAGAAGAGACCCATCTTCCGTAACAACATGACCCGCCGCGTCTCGCTTATAGTCAGATAGAACCAGTGGGTTCTTTAAGACCTTGAGATTGTGAGGGGGGGCAAGCATCTTGTAATCAAGCCATCGAACAATCGGCGATTTATTATAATTAATATCAGGGAAGTGATACATCGTAGAAAGTTCATCGACCGAAAACACGGATTTCGATTGGAGGAATCCAATCATTCGGAAACGATAGGCAAAGTATCGGATTGGGGTGAAGAAAAAGGCAAACAGGTCTTCAATTTGTGGATTATCGAGCTTATTGTTATACTCATCGGTATACATAGACGCAGCACCAACAATGGTCTCAAGAGCATTCTTTGTACTTACTGGTTCATCAGAGGAAACAAGAAGTCGAATCGATGCGAGAAAGGCTGGTTGCCCCGCAGACTCTCCAACGGCCTTGTGAGACTCTTGCTCCGCTTGATTGAAGATTTTATAGGAATCTCCACTCGATGCCCCTGGTGCCTGAGTTGAATCAGAAGATCCAGAGCTAGAAAAGAAATCAACAATCCAACTGAGGAATGTAAGAGGCGCTTTGATAGCTTCCCACAAAAAATTCTCTTTAAATCCTTTTTTATATTCCCCTTTCGCTACTTTTCCAGCAGAGATTTTGGCATGTTTATTCCAAGATGAGCCTCTTGGTTTAATGACAAACTGGAGCGCTGCAGAATCAGTTTTCTTGAGTGTTCCGAAGTTATTGGTCAATGTGGAGAGCGGATCGTCTTCAAAGTACTTATATGTTTTAATAGGGAAAATATCATCGTTCACCTTTCCTATGGATGCAGCCCTTAAGGTATATCCTACTGGCTTTATATCCGGGAAATCGACCGCGCGAATCTCCCGCACTTCCGCATCTGGATAGTTTGAAGTAATCTGCTGGCTTACCAGATGGGCGTAGTCTCGATATGTCACAACATAAAATGAGAGTTGTCCTTCATGGTAAATTAACTCCATGGACACTTTCGCATGATCGAAAATATAATCAAGCAAGGAGTCCCAGAAGGTAATATTCGATATTTTAATAATCGATTTATAAAAAATCGACATGATTCCTATCTTTTCTTTGAAATCTTTTTTCGTCTCTTTTTCTTTATCGAGCTTTGAGTCGGCTCGAGGGAGCGTGATTTGCATGTAAACAAGCCTTCTTGCGTTGTATATCTCATACATAACTCGCAGGAGCTTGAGCATGAGATAGGCAAGAACGAGTATCAGAAGCACGTTTATGATTCCACTCGCGAGAGACGCGAGAAAATCAGAAACCGATGAATCAGACGAGGCTTGCTGAGAAGGAGTGGATGGAGCTTTTCATGCGCCAGCAATTCATGCCGCATGCGCAGAGGCTATAAGTTCAAAAATCATAGGTTCTTTTTTTCATGCTACCACTTGAGGGGGGTACGAGCAACTTTTGGAACACATTTTCGCTCTTTTTTCCTTTACGATTAACCCATAGGTGGTATGGTAATTGTCAGGCGCGGATGTTTTATTATTCAGCACCATGCAAATTCTCTCCTCTTTTGTGCTCCATGGAATAGATGGAATTCCTGTTCATGTGGAAATTGATACCCAAAACGGCATTCCTCATTTTTCTATTGTGGGTCTTGGCGACACCTCCGTTCAAGAAAGTCGGGAAAGAATCCGATCTGCCATTAAAAACTCCGGATTCTCCTTCCCAAGCAAAAGAATTACCGTCAATCTCGCCCCTGCTCATCTCCGAAAAACTGGTTCCCATCTTGATCTCGCAATAGCTCTTTGACTTATTGGATGCACTGTCCCGGAAGATTCCAAAACAGGAATCATCGGAGAGCTGGCTCTCAATGGAGAAATTCGACGTATGATTGGGATAATTCCCCTTGTTCTATCTGCAATATCTCTCGGATTCAAGCAGGTACTTGTTCCTCGTGAGAACCTTACCGAACTGACCGGCATAGAAGGAATCTCGATTTACTGAGTAGGCTCGCTCCGAGAGGCTCAAGAAGTGTTATCTGGAAAAATGCCCATCCCCACACCACCCTCACGAGGAAGTACTCCAGACGCTTCTCCTCCCATCCTGCTCGAATCGATACTCTGACAGTCAGCAGCCAAACGGGCTCTTGTTTTGGCTGCAGCATGAAAACATAGCCTTCTCCTTGAGGGTCCACCCTGATCGGGCAAAAGCATGCTTGCTGGGGCAATTCAAGGAATTCTTCCGCCTCTTACTCAAGAAGAACGCATAGATGTTGGAAAAATTCATTCTATTACTGGTGTTCTTGAGTCTGGAATGCCATTTCGTAGGCCATTTCGTCAAATTCATAGAGGGGCGAGTTTTTCGAGTGTATTCTGAGGCGGAACTCTCTGTCGACCTTGAGAAACAAGCCTTGCTCATGCTTGAGTTCTCTTCGTAGATGAGCTTCTTGAACTCGATAAACGAATTATCGAATGATTCCGAGAGCCTTTAGAGTCATGAATGGTTCATATCTCTCGGGTGCATGGGAAATATTCCTATCCTGCACAATGTATGCTCATTGGAGCATGCAATCCATGCCCTTGCGGATTCCTCTGAGATGAACGACATCCCTGCACTGATAGTTCGTCAGAAATCACCAAATACAGAGGACGTCTTTCTTGACCAATTCTCGACAGAATTGATATCCACCTGCTGGTTCCTCGTATTCATCCTCACGAGCTGTCCTCCAGCTCTTCAGAATATACTACAAAAAGTGCGGCGGAAGTTGTCGCACAGGCACATTCTCGAGCAATCATGCGACAAGGGAAAAGTAACGCACATCTTAGCCCGGAAGAGACTCACTCACTTGATATAGACACGGCAGCAAAGCAACTTCTCCTACAATGAGTGGAGCGCCTCGCTCTTTCCATTCGGGGATATCATAGAATTCTTCGTCTCAGCCGAACCATTGCAGACTTGGAGTGAGCAAAAATAATAGCCTGCGAACATGTGTCCGAGGCTATCTGATATCGAAGAAGATAGAACTATTTCTGACGAAGTTGATACATATTTCGTCCAACACGCTCAATATATTTCCTATTTTGAAGATTCATGTAAATCGTGCTTGTCTTCACCTGTCGAACCTTAAGCACCTTGTTGATTATATCCTCTGTAGCGAGAGGCGCCTTAGCCTTCTCAAATACATCCATGATTACATCAAGGACAGTACCTGGCTTATACCCCCATTCTTTTAGAACGTAGATACCCCGACCTATCAAGACGAATTCGTTATTTCGAATCAATTCATTATGAATTGTTGCAACTTTCACCGCCTCCTTGAAATGTTCGGAGATAGCGTTGGTGATATCCACAAAATGCATTGCTTCTTTGCGTTTCTTCAAGACGTATATTGCTTTGTCCTTGAGAGTTGCCGGGTTCAAAATTTTCCACTTCTCCAATCCAACAAACCGCTCTTCTCCCTTTACAATATCCAAGAAAATATCGAGCGCTGAATCAATCAAAAGAATATCAATCTTCCCGAATTGAGCAAAGAGATTGATTTTTATCATTTCATAGAGCATCGTATTCTCCATGATATCTCCTCGCTTTTTAAGCGCTTTTATCGCTTCTTTGTGAATTTCTCCAATCACTCGGCGGTTAACCTCAGGGAGAGTAAAATAGGTTCGAGTTCCAAGTTGTGGCTTAGATTTTTGTATATTAAAATCTGATTGGAGGACCACCTCTATAATTCCTTGATTTACTTCTTGATTGAGTCCAAGATCTGCAATAACTGCCGCAACGAGACGATCTCTCGTCAGAAGACCACCGTGCATCCGAAGAGCAGCCTCTCCAGCCGCCTGAATTTCAAGGAGCTTGGAAGATTTAATAATTCTTCCGATTTTTCGAATTCCAACATCCTCGATTTGACGAACCCGTTCTCGGGTAATTCCATAATCGTCACCAATAGACTGGAGCGTCTCTGGTTCACTTATAAGCCCGATTCGACGGGTAATAACCGCTTTCTCCTTCTCAGTTAGTCCCTCCAAAACTGCCAGGAAGCCAGAATGTACTTCGTTTGAAACGAGTGCCATAGGCAAGATTTAAATATAACTACCAAATAGTGTATATGGCGAAAAGTCCAAAAGTCAAGAATTATTCTTTTCTGTTCTTTCGAGAACAAAAATTGGCGAGCTACACAGGAAGGCTCATGTTTTTTTTGTCTGTTGGCCCCTTCTCCAAAAGGTTTCTATACTCTTCAAACTGAGCGTCGGTAGTTTGACTATTTTCGATATACAACGTGCTTAAAACTTCTTGCTTCTGAGCCCTAAAAGCAAGAATTCATCCAACACAGACTAAAATAGATCCAACAAGCGCATACACTGGGGTCTCATAGTACACGATATCCTTACTAAAATACGAGAGAGTATACATGAAATTCATGGCAAGGAGAATAAGAGCCATTTGAAGAGCTCCGAAAAATATCACACTCGCTGGGTCAGAAATAGGAATTCAAAATTTTTGCTTTACCATCTCTTTGGTGCGGTGAGAAAGTGTCACAATAGCGAGACTGAGAGCGCAAAGAAGGAGAAGTACCCCCAATCATCGTAAAAATCGAGAAAATAGGGAAAAACTCTGAACTGCATCTATAGCAAACCAAGGAGCAAAAAAAGTGGCGAGCACAAAAATTTCGCCAAGAATAACAAATCGATACGGGACGCTCAGATGAAGGAAGTTGAATGAGAGGCTCGCACTCAGGATGCTGAGCCGGTGTCTCAGCTTTCGATATCGGGAATTCGTTTGATAGTTCATACAGTTGATGCTAGAGGTATACTGAAATTGTGGAAATAGTAAACGAGGCCGACGTTGACTTTATTCAAATCTGTCGTTAGATGTGTGTATGCAATCGAGGCGACCACAAGACAATCTCTGGTATACCGTATCTCTCTTGATACTTGGTTTTTTGAAGACGCTCTTTCAGAGCATCTGGTATAGCATACTGGCAATCTTCGGAAAAACAAAAAGCCGACTCTTGGAGGGGAATCATTTCGTACGAAGTCTTCACTTTCTCTTCTACGAATACCCAAAATCTTTCTGGAAAAAGCCAACGGGAATTGGAATGGGTCGAAGTATTGGGACGCTTGTGCTCTATTTTTTGGGGAAATCAAAGTACTTCATGGATGATTCAACGAAACATCCACTTTCTGCAAAAATATCAAAGAAAGGATTTACTCTTCTGGAGATGCTTCTGTCAATTACGGTATTTTCTGTGATTCTTATTCTCGCATTTGCTGCATTTGGAAACATCTCTGTAAGCAAACAAAAGATTCTCGGGGATGTCGATGTATACGAACAGCTCTACACAGCTCTGGAGCAGCTCTCTAGCACCATAAAAGAAGGAGGGGATATAGACTACGAGGAATACTTCAATCGTAGGATGCTCGGAACAACGCTTTCTGGATGACACTACTCGATAAAGAGTGGTTACGGGAATTATGGTCAAGGTTGAGACATCTCGCTTGATCCACCAACCGGATGATCTTTTTGAAGTTCTTTCTATTTCTGTCGAAGTTCTCCAGGAGAGATGCTCTGAGGAGAAGGTTGTTACGGAACGGGAGCTCTGAACTCATCAAATGGAACACAAAATGGAATTCAGCAGCGGTATGGACAATACCGCCTTC
This sequence comes from Patescibacteria group bacterium, assembly GCA_031539165.1. Lineage (GTDB taxonomy): Bacteria > Patescibacteriota > Gracilibacteria > BD1-5 > UBA2023 > CAIVSN01. The sequence continues at coordinate 14,841 of JAVKLK010000024.1, forward strand.
AGTTCATAGACTACAACAAATTTGGATCCGACGATGCGGCAAATTGTGCTGCTCGAGGAGCACCAGGACGCCAACTTGGAGACCAAAACTGTGATGGGAGTATCCAGGGGGACGAGGACGATGAAGATCTGGGAAAGGGTCCCGAATCCTTCACGGGTGGCGTTGGAATGCCAGAGCTCTATCTTATACAAAAAGGACAGACGAATCCTATTCGAACATTATTTCGGCTCTCCATCGAACGGGATCCTGATGCTCCAGCATCGGCAACGTGCGACACTTCATCTGGAACTGGGAGTGGCTGTATAGGAAGACTCCAAATGCGGAAGCTCATAGGAAGAGATCTTTGAAGCCTTCATGGAGTCGGTAGCACTCCTGTCTATGATGGACAAGTAGACACATGGGAATGTCTTGCCGGATACCCGTGTACTCGAGACTGATTCTCCGGAAGAAAGCTTCCCTGACTAGCGGATACGGAATGGGTAAATCTCTTTTGATCCGATATTCATGTTCGCTCGGTTGCATTCTTCCCAAGTCCGAGTCAAGATTACACTCTCGCATGGAAGGAGTGACAGAGCAACCTGTCTAACCCGTTTGTTCGAGTGTCAATAACTCTCGGTTACAGCTGGAAAAAACGAAAACTCCTCCACCTCGACGGCCCAGAGATTCATACCACCACTACCCTGAATTTGACCAAAAAATAATGCTCTCCCTCCGCAATACGACAGGCTCGGCCCTCATTGTTAGCATCGTTCTCATGGGAACTCTGATTCTCATGATGATTTTTCTCATGGAACGCCTTGTTCCTTCAAGTAGAAATGTTCGCGGAATAGAAAATTCAACCATTGCAGCCTATTCAGCACAAAGCGGAATAGAAAAAAGTCTGTCTACTCTAAGCATACGAAATCCCTGACACAGTCTTTCTGGAGCAGCGTTCCAGAATCTCTCAAGCTCCGGAGCTGGAAGCATAGGAAGATGGGGATACGCCGTTCAAGAAACAGGAAATATTATTCCTCTTCCTGGCACAGGGACGAGCGAATTTGATACAAATTGGAATAGCATAGGACCGGGAAGGCCTGTGCAGCTCTATATTCCTCAAAGTTTTGTACTAGGAACGACGAACCTTTCTACAGTTCAGATTGATTTACGAGTCCCCAAGCTATGAACCACTGATGCGAAGGCGGGTGATTCGTCTTCCACCACATTCCATACGGGAAGTTCCAATGTGACCGTAGTAAATGTAATTTTTTCAAATGGAACAACTATTTTGAGCCCGGACTATCAAACAAACTGCTGAGGGTGAGCCCAAGAAAAGTGACTCACCGCTGATAGAATAAATACCTCTCCAGTGAATGGATTAGGAAATGTCTGTATGAAGGAAATTGGAGGCGGGGGAAATCAGCAGCTTTCGGACTATCTTAACACGCACTCAAGTTTCTGCGCTGCCTGATGCACACTCAAGTTCAGCGTAATCTCTAGCCTGAAGAATGCCGAATCTGGCAATCCGTCACTTCCCTATATTGAGTATAGAATGAGAAAGCAAAATTCATCTTTGAATCTCAATGACTGTCTAAAAACCTATTCCAGCACCTCCTCTCCATCAAGTTGTAGCATAGAGCTCGATGCCCCTCTTCCTCTTCAGTTCACTCAGATAAACTCTGAATGAACCGTTCTTGGATTCCGCCGATCAATACGCCGAGTAATAGAACAACTGACAACGGCAGAGGGCCTGGATTTTACCGTGTTTCAGTAAAATTCCCATCCATGCGAGAAATCCAAATAGAATTGAACGACGCAGATCAGCGAATTGACCGGTATCTCCGCAAATATCTCCCAGGAGCATCGCTTGGATATATTTATAAGCTCGCTCGAACCGGGAAGGTGAAGCTCAATGGCAAACGTGTCGATAATGAAACCCGCATTCAGAAAGATGACGTTCTCAAGATATTTCTTCATGACGAAGAGATTGCTTGATTTCAAAAGGAAGCTCTTCCTCTCGAAATTCCTAAAAGCTCGAATTTCTCAGAATGGATTCTTTTCGAAGATGACGATCTTCTTGTAGTACAGAAGCCACCAAACATGAATGTTCATCCCTGAGACCACAAGACAAAAGAAATCTCACTTATTCAGCTCGCATCAGATTATTTTGGAGGAAAGTATACTTCTCAAACATTCAGCCCATCACTCGTACATCGTCTCGATAGAGATACGAGTGGGGCCTTGCTCATAGCAAAAAATCGTCCTTCTCTCAACGTCTTGCTCGAACAACTTCAGTCTCACTCCATCGAAAAAACCTACCTCTGTATCGTAGTTTGAAAACCAGAAAAAGCACGAGATACTATTCGACTCCCCCTTCTCAGAGTCGAGAATGCTCACCGAGAATCAAAAGTCAAAGTAGACAAAAATGGACAGCGAGCTGTAACGCATTATCAAACTTGTGCCCAAGGGGAAAAACTCTCTCTTATACGAGTACAGCTTGAAACAGGAAGAATGCATCAAATCAGGGTGCATCTCGCCTCACTATGATGTCCCATTTTGGGCGACTCTGCCTATGGTATAGCTCAGAAAAATTTGGAGTTTCTCGGGAGGGGCGGAAGACAAATGCTCCATGCAGCAGAATTGAGCTTCATACACCCAAAAACTGGTCAAACCATGCGAGTAAAAGCCCCCATTCCTGCTGACATGCAGAAATGCATTCAGAGTTACTTCCCGGAACTCTGAGCGTTAGAGGCTTGGTAAATAACCTGCCCTATCGGATTCATCGTCTCTTTGAGGTATTCTCGAATTTTTCGATACCGATCCTCTATGAGAACCATGAGGATATGAGAGGCATAGTTTCGTTCAAATTCACGGTATGCATCAAAGGCATCCACAAAGACTGCTTGAGTTTTTATGGTTTCGTTTTCTGCACGAGAAGAGACTTGAGCGAGCGCGGAGGCAATAGACTCCGTATTAGGAAATCTATCCATCGGCGCATTGGAATCAGATTTTTTGGATGCACGAAGCGCCTCTTCTGCTTGAATAACATCTCCTAGTTTATTTTTGACATTATAGTCAACATACGCCAGATAGTGTCTATAGTTACAGTACTCGAGCGTTGTGTCTCGAATCAACGACCGCTTGAGGGAGAGCTCTACTCCGGAGTCACTCGATTCAGAAAGATTTCTGCACCCTTTTTCCTTCATTCGACTCGCAATTTGTTTGCTTGCCTGCTCCAATCACTGAATACTATTTGATCCTTGGGGTCGGAATTCTTGTATGAGGCGAGTGTGTATTTTCAGTTTTGTATTGAGCACAGCGCACGCATAAATACTATTCATTCTCTCTTTGTATAGAATGGAGGCCTTCTCTATTTGGGATCAAAGCGGCATATTTTGCGCTTCTAAGGCAAGTTTCCCTATGAGCTCATTTGAATCTCATCGGATTGCGGAAATTCCATCTTTATACTTTTGGTTTGCTTGTGGATCGTAAATATCAGGGTAGAGATTTCTTGTAATGGACAAAAGATGTTCTGGGAGACCTGAAGCACCGAGAGGAGCATTCCATGGGGGAGTATTTTGTGGATCGCCATTTCCACTCTCTCCCTCATAGCAGATTTTTTGTACCGCTTCGGTATACGATGCATAAGAACCCAGCTCTGGCGTGGGATCCGAAAAAACCGTTCACCAAAAGCTAAACAGTCCGAGAACGATCAAAACTCCTACATAACTCATATTCGGAAGTTAATTTCTTTTTCGACAAACTCTCGTTCACGCCCATATTTCAGGCGAGAAATTTCCTTATAGGCCCGAGCAAGTTTTGGGTTTCCTGTCTCAAGATACGGGTTTATCGGAGTGAGACTGAATGCTGTCGAAGGTTGTCCATCAACGGCAATCTTGGCAACTCACTTAAATTTATCCATATTTATCAAATCCTGATCAGAGAAGTGTGGGGCAAACTGTTTTGCGATGAACTCAGCATCTTCTGGTCCAATCTTGTAGGACATCATGGATCAAACATTTCCAAAAATAGCATCCTTAAGGTTCACATTTGATTTTGTAAGAGCATCCGACTTCTGAAGTTGTCCAAGATACTGATGAGCCACGACAAGTCCAAGTCTGTATTTTCGAGCCTCAGAAAGAATTGATTCAATAGATTCGGTGATATAGTTTTGAAACTCATCTATATACAAGAAAAAATCGCTGCGCTGTTCTTTTGGGATGCTTTGTCTTCGCATTGCTGCCATTTGTATTTTGGAAACCAGCACGAGCCCCAGAAGATTTGAATTAAAATCACCGAGAACCCCCTTTGAAAGATTTACAAACAATATCTTCTGAGCCTGCATACAATCGTAGATATCAAAGGAACTCTTTGTTTGTCCAATGATATTTCGCATGAGCTTATTCGTGATGAACCCTCCAAATTTTGCCGCAAAGAATGGAATCATCTCCCCCTTTTCTCGTTCTCCCATTTTGGAGAATGTGTGATCCCACCATCCTCGAACAACGGGATCTTTGATAGTTCGTCTTCGCTCTTTCTGAAATTCATCATCGGTGAAGAGTCTCAAGATGTCCGTAAGAGCACAGCCCCCTGGATAATCCATAAGAGTAAGGGCTCCGTTTCTGAAATAGTCCTGAATTCGAGGCCCAAATATCTCAGATCCAAACAGCTTAATCATAATATTGAGCGCATCTTGTGCAACAGTTTGCTTCTCATCATCGCTCTGAGCCTCAAGGATATTGATTCCTAGAGGACGCGCCATGTCAGCAGGATCAAAGTAAATAACCTCTTCTGATCGCGATTTTGGAACAAAGGGAAGGAGATCATTTGCCAAATCTCCATGGGGGTCAATCACTGCTATTCCACGCCCCTGACGAATATCTTGACGAGCCATGACCTGAAGAATACTCGACTTACCTGTACCGGTTTGTCCTACAACATAAAAGTGTCTGAATCTGTCTTCATTTTTGAGATAGATGGACTTCGTGACCCCTTGATACGTATTTGTACCAAGAAGAAGTCCTTCTGTAGCAATCTGCACAGGAGCCTTCACTATTTTGAAGTTTTGCCACTTAATTTCCGCAATTCGATTGTATTTGGAGTGAGGGAAATGAAACAGTGATGCGAGTTCTTCTGTAGTAAAAATGGAAGAATCTTTTCCTTGCGATCGAGAGAGATACGAACGAATGAGCTGAGGAAACGATCCTGATCGAGCCAGGGTAAGGCTGTTATAGCCCGGGGCGCCATACTGAGCGTAGGCGGCGGCAATATTGGCAACTATAGCATCTACTGAAGCGGCATTTGTTCATGAAGCAAGTACTCGAATAGAAGTTCGTAATCCCGCTTTTTTTGCCTTTTCTCGAATACCCTCTTTTTGGGTAGCATGGGAATCATGGGAATCGTTTGCATGCTCCTTTTCTTCCACTCCACTCAAAAGGGTTCCAAAAAGAGAGAGAAGCTTTCCTCCTGAATGTTTTCCAATTGATTTTTCATGTTCCAGAGCTTTTTCCTGCCAAGTATCGGGCAAGGCAGACAGAGAAATCTGAACCACGGCACTCTCATCTGGTCAGAGTTTTGCCAGAGCAGAGAAAACCGTATTAATGGGGTCTGATTCCAGTTTTTGATACGACTTAATTGGCTCAAAGTACGATCGCTTCTGCGTAAGCTCGCCTCCACTGACAGAGGTTCGTCACTCAAAGATATTTACTTCGTCTATTTGTTCAATAAGAGCATCTGGATAGGCCCCAGCAATGAGCTTCTCTACAGAAATACGAATCTTGCTCGGTGCAACTACCTGAAGGGTTATCTCTCCTTTATGAGAGAGAATTTCAAGAGAAAGGGTTCCCCCTCAGAAGAATCGAGCCATAAATCCAGCATCCAAAAGAGAGCGGAGAGCCATGAGGAGCTGCTCCATAAGGCTCACCTGTTCTTTGAAGTCACGGCTTGTTTCACGTTTTTCATCAGAGTCGCTATCTTTGCGTGGTAAGATTACTCGAAGAAATACCATGTCGAGCATGGTTCCAAATTCACGCCGTTTGCGAAAGTATGAGAATGCCCAGCCCCCTCCCAAAAGCGTTATAAGTATCGCGAAAACGATTATGTCATTCATCATGAGCATAGTATAGCAGAGAGCGCTTAAAATACAAAAAATCCCCCTCTCTTGCGAGAAGGGGATTTTCCTAACTGACTCGGTATCCCGAAGGAAACGAATTAGTAAGTAAGTGTAGCACCTGAAACAGCGTAGCTGTCAGAAGTGTTGATGTTTCCAGAAGAAACAGCGTTAGCATCAGTGTAAGAGTAAGTGATACCGTTTGAAGCATCAGCTACAGCCTGAAGACCATCGATTGTTGTCTGGAGTGTCTTTGTCTCGTTAGCAGCAACAGTTACACCAGAAGTATCAGCACGAACACCGAAGCTTACTGTAGTACCTGCCGTTACAACGATTGGTTTTGTGCTAAGATCGAACGTAGCAACACCTGATGCATATGATGCAGCAGTAACATAGTCAGTTCCGTTGTATCGGAGACGAACGTTAGAAACGTTTCCTGCAGCATTACCAGTAAGTTTTACCTTAATAGTAGATACAGATACGTCTCGTGTTCCCTCTGCCTTGATAGAGTATGTTGCAATATCAGCATTGGTATTTCCAGTCTGCTTAGCAGAAGGAGAAGCCATAGTTGAAGTTACAACAACCTTAACATCCTGAAGAAGCATTGCTGCTGAAGATGCAAGAACTGCTGATGTAGTGAGAGGAGTAAGAGCTCCACCGGCAACACCAGTGTACTCAATCTGAGTAGGAGAAATTACAATTGATGCAGCCTTTTGAAGAGTTGCAGAAGCAGTTGTATCAACTCGAACTGAGATAGACTTAGAACCAGCCTTTGGAACTACGAAGTTAAGTCCAGTGAACTTAGCTTCATTTCCAACGAATGTTACGCTAGCAGTACCGATCTGAGTAGATCCATCGTACAACTTAACGTTTGTGTAGTTTGCTCCGAGGTCAGTAGCAGTGTTACCTGTACCAGCTCCGAGAGTAACCTTGTCGAGTCGGATGTCCTCATTGTTGTCAGCTCGAACCTTGAATCGAAGCACTTCAACATTAGTCATTCCGGCTACGAGAATCTGTTTTGTAGGAGTGAGTGAGTCACCTTCAACAGTAAGAGTACCGTTAGCGGCAACCGTTACAGTAGAAGAAGTCTGTGCAGAGAAAGGTCCAGTTACGGAAACCGCAGTCTTCACACCAACAGCAGAAGTTTTACCAGCCTCAAGAGACACGGAAACTCCAGTTGCAGTAGAAGCAGAAGTAATGTCAGCGTACACATCAACCGTTACAGTTGAATTAGCACCAACCTTAAGCTTTCCAGAGTCAATAGAGAATGTGTTTCCAGTAGCGGCAGGGTTTGCAATGCTTGGAGCAAGTGCAGTAGAACCAACCTTAAGAGTAAGATTGTTAATACCTGTTACAGAAGTTGCATTAAGAGCAACTCCCATAGTTGTTACATTGAGATCGTCTGCATTAGATGCTTGAAGATTGAATGATCCAACCTTTGCAGCAGTCTGTCCTCGAACGAGAGTAGTAGCAGAGAAACTTCCATTCTTAGAAGCAGTAAGAGCTACTGATTCAACCGCAATAGTGTTTCCAGCTGTACCAGTAAGAGAGAGTGACTTGATTGAGTTTGATGACACAAGCTTGTAAGAAGCATCAACGAGCTCAGCCTTATAGCTGTGTACGGATGTTGCTGAAGTAGCAATAGAACCAACAACCGCTACCTTCGCAGTAGCTCCAGCCTTAACGGTGAAGTATGTAGAGAGGTATCCTGGATTTGCACCAGTAGTGTAGTTTGTTGCAGTAGCTGCATCAGTTGAGTAAACAGTCTGTCCATCAACCGTGAGCTTAAGCGTTCCTCGAAGATTCGCAGTAGAACCAGTACTTGCGTAGCTGTTAACCTTGAAGTTCAATTTCTGGAACTCAATATCTTCTCCTGATGCCTTAACATCAAAAGTAGCAAGAACTACATCATCAATACCAGGAGCAGCGCTCTGAGATCGTGAATCAGTAGACTTAGCAACAGTTACGTTACCTTCTCGAACCTTGTACCAGTATTGAGTAGAAGGAAGAGATCCAGCAAGAACGTAGTTTCCAGTAGTAGCACCCTTAGCTACGACATCGAAGTCGTCTCGAATCTTTGCAGAGAAAGTTCGGCTAGAGTTGTACTTACCCTGAGAAACAGTAGCCTTAACGGTGAAGAATCGGCTAGATCCCTGAGGAATAGTGTAAGGAGAAGTGAACTTGAAGTTTACGTATCGTCCAGAAGATGCTGTTGCAGAAGCAAGAACATTTCCTTCCTGAGATACTACCTGGAATGTATCGAGGTCACCGTCAGCAACGGATCCTTCTACGAATACATTCATTCCTTCAACAACGAGATCTTCCTTAGAGTTTGACTGCTCAACCTTGAACTTTGCTACCTCAGTAGATTGTCCAATATCGAGAGAAACGGCTGCAGCCTCAGTTGAACCACCACCTACTGCAATAGCAGTAACGTTGTATTGAACGAGAGCCTGAGATCCGTCTACTACAGAGTGAACTGCAGAAGCTACTGGAGCACCAGTTACAGTTCCTCCGGCAACAACCTTAGAAAGAGTAAGTCCAACAGTACCAGAGTAAACTCCAGCCTTGATGTTGAGTGCAACAGTTACAGTCTTAGTTTCACCTGCCTTGATCTGAAGTGGAGTAGTACCGAAAGAAATAGTTGCCTTTCCATCAGAAGTGAGGGATTGTGCAACGTTTCCGATTCGAGAACCATTAACCCAAGCTGAAACTCCTGCAACGTTTGTGTTGGAAAGGAGACCAGTTCGAGTTACCTCAAGACCAGTAACAGTAGCGTCAGATGAACCAGCCTTAACGTCTACTACGAGAACCTTGTTGTACGCAGATCCAGTAGCGAGAGTTGAAGCGGCTGGAGTTGCTGGGTTAAGAGAAACCATAACGTCTCCAGAAGAAACATTAGTGGAAGGACCAACAACAACACCTGTATTTGTTGAACCAGTTGAACCAGAGTTGGTTGAACCATTATCAACAGGAGGAGTAACAGTACCCGCATCGAGTGCGAGGGCTCCTGCTGCTACCTTAAATGCTTCACCACGAGTGGCAGTAGCATTTGGTCGGAAAGAAGTTCCAGACTTAAGAAGTCCTTCTTCTACTCCAGCGTTAATGTAACCTGCAAGATCACCAAGTGAAGCAGTTACATCAGAGAATCCAGCAGAAACATCAGTAGGAGCTACTCCCTTGGCAGCAAGGAGCATCTTTACCATTTCTGCTCGAGTTACGAGATCCGCAGGGCGGAACTTAGCGTTAGCAGTAGAAACAATTCCTGCATCAGCAGCAGCTTCGATGTACCCACAAAGGTCACCAAGTGAAGCAGTTACATCAGAGAAAACATTTCCTGCACATTCAGCAGCTGCGCCATCGGCGAGCTTAACTGCAATTTTTGCCATCTCCGCTCGTGTGATGTTATCACCGAGACGGTATCCAGCATCGCTAGCTTGAGTGTTAATAACACCAGCAGTAGCGAGTTCTTCAGCGTACATAGCAAACTCTGATGCAGCAAAAGCAGTGAGTGTTGAACCCATTGCAACTGTTGCGATCGCGAGAGCGCTAGCCGTTGAAGTAACCTTTTTAAAAAGATTACTCATAGAGCGACTATAAGTTAAGAATAATAAACCGCACATTCAAATACGTTTAGACCTGCCAGCCTTTGGTATTCTAGTAGCACGACCAGGTATACTTCCTGGGAAGTTAAAGCTTTAACCTCTGTAAGTTTCCTTGACGAGAGGAGGCATTCTTCGAAATCAAAACGATTCGTTTCAGAAAACAAAAAATACATCCTCTCGTAAATTCGCTCATGGAGGAGAGACTTAAGATGTTCAAAATACTATGCGTTCAGAAACACATACCCATCGCCTTGAACGGGCAGATGAGAATTTGAGCGTGTTAACGAACGAGAAAAGGAACTTTGAACACCTTTTCGTGCCTCGAATTATATGAAGAAGTCCTTTAAGTCAAACCATCCTTTGGGCTCTTCACACTTTTTTCACAGTGTCAGAAACTCTGTCTTCTGGGCACGAAGCGGAGCCTACACGATATCTCGAGAATTTGCAAAAACCGTTCTTTGGAGGAGTTTTTCCTTTTCTGGTGCGGTAAGTTTCACATATTGACCTTCTTCTAATTTTCCTATTTCTATATTTTCTATTCGAATTCGCTTCAGTTTTTTCACTCCATATCAGAGTGCCTCTACCATTCGTCTAATCTGACGATTTTTCCCTTCTCGGAGAATAATAGTGAAAACTCCTGAGGCAGCTCTTTTTACCTCAGCGGGCAAGACGCGCTCTCATAAAACGAGAAGATTTCCTGATGCAAGCTCCACAAGGTCACGATCTTCAATGTGTCCGTATACTTCAACGAGATACTCTTTCTCATGAGCATATCTCGGGTGCATAAGATAGTTGGAGAGTCTTCCGTCGTTCGTGAGCAAAATAAGTCCGGTGGATTCTTTATCCAGCCTTCCGATTGGGAAGACTCTTTCCTTGATGTCTACAATGTCCAAAATACCAGTGTCGTCCCTGCTCGCACAAGTAGTAACAATTCCTCTTGGCTTATTCATTTTGTAGTACACAAAATCCTGCACCTCCTGAATTGCCGTATCATGAACTTCGACATGATCGACTCATGGCTCAATAGTTTGTCCAATTTTGGCAACCTCACCATTCACGGTAACCCACCCTTTTTGGATAAACTCTTCCGCTTTTCTTCGAGATGCAATACCGGCCTGAGCAAGATATTTATGGATACGAACTTTTGTTTCTGACATACACATTGAATTTATGGAGCACGGATAATACGAACTTCTTCGTGAAGATGAATTCAGAATCGAGAAAACACTTCCTGTTTTGCGTGTTCCGCAAGTTGAAGAACCTCTTGCCAGGTTGCTCCACCAGTATTTATAAAAAAGTTTCCATGTTTTGGAGAAATCTGCATAGCACCACAAGAATACCCCTTCAATCCAGCATCATCAATGAGCTTTCCTGCAGAGTGATCTTTGGGGTTGGCAAAATACGACCCACATGAAATACCTGCAGGTTGCTTCTGTCGACGAATTTCCTGCATTTCCTCAATAGTACAATTCGTATAGGGAGACTGGTCCTGTTTTGGACTCAAATCAAAAGAGGCAGAAATGACCACGTATCGGTCGTGTCATTTGAAGGCGGAGTTTCGATACTCGTACTTCATCTGATCCTTGTCTAAGGTGGCAATCTTTCCCGTATGGGTGTCAAACATAACAACAGAGTCCAAGATATCTGCCGTTTCCAATCAAAAGCACCCCGCATTCCCTATCACAGCACCACCTACTGTACCCGGTAATCACACCCAAGGAAGAAGTGTCTTACAGTCATATTCGCGTAATGCAATGGAAGCAAGAGGGGACACAAGCTCGGCACTCGAAGCGTTGAGCAGGCAGCGCTCTCCTTCTTTTGAAAATGCATACCCTCGGATTCCATGATGGACGATGCATCAAGGAAACGTATCGAAAGCAAAGAGACAATTCGTCCCAGCTCCAATATGGACAATAGGGAGTTCTTTCTGTCGAATTTCTGCAAGAACTTCTCCAAGACTTTCTATTTCGGATTCATCAGAAAACTCAAAGAAGTATGCGGCGGTTGCGGCAGTCTTAAATGCAGAATATCGAAGAACGGGATGATTTCGAAACAGTGGCATTTACGAATGTTTAGCGAAATATCGAGCAAGCGCCTGTCCCGTGTAAGAATCTGGAATTTGAGAAATACCGGAAACTTGGCCACTATATACAAGCTGCCCTCCTCTATTTCCCCCTTCCGGCCCAATGTCTATTATGTGATCAGCATTGGCAATTATGTCGAGGTTGTGCTCTATAATTAGTACGGAATTCCCTTTCTCCACGAGTCTATCCAGTATATCAAGAAGCTTCTGTACATCGGAAAAATGAAGCCCTGTTGTTGGCTCGTCAAGTATATACAGCGTTTTAGATGTCGAGCGTTTCGATAAATCAAAGGCGAGTTTAATTCTCTGGGCTTCTCCACCAGAAAGAGTCGGAGCAGATTGCCCAAGGGTGATATATCAGAGCCCGACATCCACCAGCACTTGAAGAATTCTATTAATCCGAGGGAAGGCTGAGAAGAATTCAAGCGCATCTTCACAGGTCATGGCAAGAACATCCGCGATATTCTTCCCCTTAAATCGAACTTCTAGAGTTTCTGGGTTATATCGAGTTCCCTGACAAGACTCACATTCCACAAAGACATCAGGCAGAAAGTGCATTTCTATCTTTTTGACACCAGAACCTTCACATGCTTCACATCGTCCTCCTCGAGTATTAAAGCTGAATCGCCCCGGTCAATAGCCTCGCTTTTGCGCCTCAAGAGAACTCGCAAACACTTCTCGAACAAAGGTAAATAACCCCGTGTAGGTGGCAATATTTGAGTGTGGGGTTTTCCCTATAGGGGACTGATCTATGATAATCGCCTTGTCTATCTGATCGAGTCCAGTGATTTTTTTACATTTTCCTGGCTCATCAGACATAAGCCCGAAGAAGCGTAGTACACTATTGGCAAGAATGTCCATGACAAGAGAGGATTTTCCGGAACCGGAAACCCCCGTAACAACCGTCATGAGCCCCAAAGGAATAGATACGTCTATGTTCTTGAGATTGTTCTCGGTAGCTCCTTGGATTTCAATGTATCAGAAAGGCTTTCTTTCTTTCTTTTTCACAGAAACTCTCTTCCTCCCAGAAAGGTATTCCCCTGTATCACTTGCTCCCGGAGCACAGATTTGATCATAGGTCCCCGAAAAAACGATAGAACCCCCATGAACTCCCGCTCTTGGTCCTATATCGACAATATGATCTGCTGCAGCCATAACATCTTCGTCATGTTCGACAACGAGTACCGTATTTCAAATCTCCACCAGTCGTTCTATGTTGGCAATGAGCATGTCATTGTCTCTTGGGTGAAGACCAATCGACGGCTCATCCAAGACATAAATAATTCCTTCGAGTCGAGTACCAATCTGGGTTGCGAGACGAATTCTTTGAGATTCCCCACCAGAAAGAGTTTGTGCTCTTCGTGAAAGAGCCATGTAATCAAGTCCAACTCCTTGTAAAAATTCAAGCCGCTCTTGAATATTTTTTAGAATAGGCGTGACGATTTTTTTTTCTGAAGAAGAAAATTCGAGAGTCCCGAAGAAATCAAGAGCCTCGCGAACGGAAAGAGCTGAAAGTTCGCCAATATGGAGCCCCCCGACAAAAATATGAAGGTACTCTTTCTTGAGTCTGTATCAATCACAAGCCGGACAGGGGAGCTCTGTTACGTATTGTGAAATTTTCTTCATAAATGGATCCGACGGGTCCGTCTCTCGAAATCTTCGAGTCAGAGTAGGAATTACTCCTTCGTATTTTGTTCGATAGGTTTTGCCTGCTTCTCGATATTTTACATCGGGAGCAACCTCATAAAATTCACCTGGGGTCCCATAGAGAACTTTATGCTTCTGTTCATCGGAAAGCTTGGAGTACGGGACATCCAAAGGAACTCCGTGTCGTTTTGCCATTTCTTCTATTACCTTGGAATAGTAGGGATGGGCAGCCCAAGGGAGTATGGCCCCCTCTCCAAGAGTCAGAGAAAAATTGATAACTCGATCTTCTATAAAATTTGCCTCCGTTCCAAGTCAGTGACAGTGCTCACAAGCTCAATAATGGGAGTTGAATGAGAAATTCGAGAGGGTGACTGGCTGAAGCTCGAAGTCACAAATCGGACAAGATGCCTGAGCATGAAATGACCAAGATTGTTTCGTATCGAGTCGATAGATGGAGAGTTTCCCTTCTCCAGCTTGGTACGCTGCTGCTAAAGAATCCCTGAGACGAGTGATGGATTCTGGATCTGTTTTTTTCGTTAATCTATCAATAACAATGTATGCCTCATCTGTGTCGGTCAAGATTTTTTCTGCCGGAGTCTCTCCAACAGAAAAAACCATATCACCAACTTGATATCGAACAAATCCTCTATCAAGCACTGTCTTTGACAAGTTAGCCAAAGTATTCTCGACATTTGACACACGAATTGGAGCGAGGATGTGAAATTTAACCCCCTCGTCCAAGGAAGAAAGGTCGGCAAGAATATCGGCTATGCTATTTTTCTTGAGCTCAATCTCTGGATGGTTTGGACATTTCTGAATTCCCACCGTGGTATAAAGAAGACGAAAATAGTCATATATCTCCGTGATAGTCCCTACGGTTGATCGAGGATTTGTGGATACTGTTTTTTGGTGAATCGCAATGGTGGGAGAAAGTCATCGGATTTCATCGACTTTCGTATCGTCATTGATAGAACTGATTACCATTCTCGCATACGTGGAGAGGCTCTCAAGGTATCGTCTCTGCCCTTCAGCATAGATGGTATCAAAGGCAAGGGATGACTTTCAGGAGCCAGAAACCCCCGTAATAACCACGAGAGAGTTTTTGGGTATATCAATAGATATATTTTTGAGATTGTGCGTCTTCGCTCAGCGAATTGAGATAACATCTGACATAGCGGCGAAGTATACCCCGAATCCTTCGTTTCGCAAAGACTGAAATAAAGATTTTATAGGTGAATCTCCTTCTTTGGGCTATTTGACTCAGAACGGGCACTCGCAAGGAGGTATACTTGCTCATATCCTGTCTCTTTCAGAAGCTGAACATATCTTCGGGCCGTGGCTCCTGTAGAAACCACATCATCTATGAGTAAGACCGAGCCTTTCTTCTTCGAACCAAGATAGAACGACCGTCTCTCTAGACTTTCTCCTCAGAGCATTCTTTGATCCTTTGTTTTCTGAGATTGATGCTGTCCTGACCAAAGAAGGACGAGTCCTCCATCAATCTGGCACGCTAATTTTTTTGCAAATCTTTTTGCGAGAAGTTTTGACTGATTAAATCAACGAGAAATCCACCGATCTACCCCAATAGGAACCCATGCTATCGAGTCTATCTTTGGCAATAATGGTGCCGCTTGAATACAGAGAGAAATAAGCAATTCTCCTGCTTCTTCATCAGAATTATATTTCCATGCGTGAAGAAGTGTGTGTGTCTCTTCATACGAAGTGCAAACAAAAACAGCGGCAACTTCAGGAAGGGTAGCAGCATATTCTTTGGTGTGGTTTCAGAAGCAAAATCGCGGAGAAACTTTCTCTTCAGGGGCATATCAAAACAATTCTCTCGCGAGAACATTTCCCCAAAACGCACACTTTTGAGAGATTCGCATGAAGAAAAGAAAAACCTTTCTAGTTTTCTCCCTGCAGAGCATACTCAATAAGCGTGAGTGCTCCAAAACCAGTCCCTTCGGAAGGGAAAACTCCTCTTGGCTTAGATCGATATGAAGGCCCTGCTATATCGAGATGCGCATAGGCAATCCCCTCTGGAACAAACTGCGCTATAAATGCGGCCCCCATACTCGCTCCCGCCTTCATGTCGGAAGATATATTTTTTCTATCAGCAATCGTTGCATGCGTGGCCTTCAGCATGTGCTCGTCCAGTGGAAGTTGCCAGTATCGTTCCGGAGTTTTTTGAGAGGCATCTATAATATGACTCGCAAGAGAGGCATCTTGAGATATAACTGCAGCATAATCAAATCCGAGAGCAAAAATACAAGCCCCCGTAAGAGTAGCTATACTCACCATGCTCTTGGGCGAAAAAGTACTTCCAACATACGAGGCCAAATCTCCGAGTACGAGTCTTCATTCTGCATCGGTATGATGTATTTCAACACTCAGTCCATTATGTGCACGAACAATATC
>JAVKLK010000025.1:0-61373 GCA_031539165.1 Patescibacteria group bacterium
ACAGCTCCAAGGGAAGAAGGGCGGGGCATGGAAGGAAAGAAAATAGTTTTCTTAATGGACCATAGTATACGAGTATTTCAATTGTCATGCAATACAAAACTCAACAATTCCTTTTCTGATAATTTGCCTCCCCCTTCTTTCTCCATAGAATCATCGCTTCTTATTTTCAACCAATGGATGCTCTCACTCAAGGAATTCTCTCCCTCTTTTCTCATATCGATCCTCTTGCGATATTTGTGCTCATGGCTGTGGAATCTTCTATTATCCCATTCCCATCAGAAGTGGTAATGATTCCTGCAGGAGTCGCAGCTGCACAGGGGCACATAGACCCCTTTGTCGCAGTGGCTATGGGAGGACTTGGCTCACTCGCTGGAGCACTCGCAAATTACTATATTGTCGGGAAGTGGCTGGGGAAACCATTTCTTTTGAAATATGGAAAATACTTTCTCATTACAGCGGATGATTATCATCGAGCAGAAGCTCTCTTTCAACAGAATGCAAATCTCTACACATTTGTCGGGCGACTCATTCCTGTAGTACGACAACTCATCTCTGTCCCCGCTGGAATATTTGGAATGTGACTCCTTCCATTTATGTTTCTCACCACACTCGGTGCTACCATATGGAGTGCTGTTCTCGTTGGAGTAGGATATTTCTTCGGCATGGATGCAATTCGTTTCGTACAAGAATATTCTTCAGAAGTGGCTATTGTCGCCATTCCAGCCATTCTCTTCTCTATTTGGTGGAAAATATTTCGCAAGAAATAACCGTGATTCCTTGTCACAAAAATAGTCGCTTCTGCGACTATTTTTCTTTGAGACTCTTGGACACTCTTTATTAAAACTGTCGCAAGAATGCCACGTTCGGGTTTTGGAAAAAACGCATATCGTTAATGCCATATTTAATCATGGCAAGGCGATTGAGTCCAAATCCAAAAGCGAATCCAGAGTACTCTGTTGGATCAATTCCCCCATCCCGCAGAACATTGGGGTGAATCATACCACATCCCATGAACTCAATCCAACCAGTACCCTTACAGATGCGACACCCCTTTCCATCACAGAATGGACACGAGAAATCAACATCAGCACCTGGCTCGACAAATGGATAGTAGCTTGGACGGAGGCGGATTTTTACTTCTTTCTCTGCAATATCAGAAAGCATAGTGCGAATCGTATACTTCATGTTCGCAAAAGAAATTCCCTTATCCACCACAATAGCCTCGACTTGATAAAACGTGTTTTCATGCGTTGCGTCTACGTCTTCATTTCGGAACACTCTTCCCGGAATAACAATTCGAATCGGTTTTACCAGAGTTCCATCAGCATGAGCATGCTCCTTTAGGATAGCGTTCTGCATACTCGAAGTATGCGTTGCAAGAACATTTCCCGTACCTTCAAGCCAGAAAGTATCTTGCATATCTCGTGCTGGATGGCTCTTGGGAATATTTACTGCATCAAAATTCTTAAACTCCGTCGTTACCTCCATAGATTCGCGTATTTCAAATCCCATGCGGGTAAAACTATCCTCTACCTGACGTATAACTTGCGTGAGAGGGTGAAGGTGCCCATTATTCGATTGAGCCAGAGGGAATGTAATATCCTCGTACTGAGTGGCAAGCTCCCGAGCGACGTACGCCTCCTCTATGCGAAGAGCCGCTGCATCAAATGCATGACTCAATCGAACTTTTACGTCATTAGAAGCCTTTCCAAAGGTTTGTTTTTCCTCGATAGAAAGATCTTTTACCCCTTTGAGAATTTCCGTAAGCTGTCCATTTTTCCCAAAAATAGAATTTTTATAGAGCACCAGTTCTTCTGCTGCCTGAATCGTCTCCACATGAGAAAGCACAGACTGTTCCAGTTGTTCAAGATGTTGAAGCATAAAAACGTAAGGGCAGTACGCCCGTAAGAGAAATTAAATTTTAAGCGGCATGATAATGTGCTTGTAGGATTGTTTGCTATCCTCTGCAGGAACTGCCTGTACCATAATAGGAGAAAGCGGGGTCTCAAAATCAAGACTTACATGGTCATCTCGCATCACAGAGAGTACCTCAAGAAGATAGGTCGCATTAAGTCCCACTGTAGCATCCTCCCCTTCTATAGAAGCAGGTATAGTGATTCGTCCTGCTCCAATTTCCGTATCTCCGGTAAAAAGCTCGATTCCACTCTCGGCTCGGAACGCGAGTCGCGTATTGTAATTATTTTCTCGTGTAATAAGGTTCATTCGCTTCAGTGCTTGTGTAAGCTCAGTACGAAGTACCACTCCCTTGGTAGAATACCCCTTCGGAAAGAAATTTCGATAATCCGGAAAATGCCCGTTGAGCAAACGAGAATATACTTTGATATTTCCAAATACTACCAGAAGCTGATTCTCACTTGCGTACATTTCTACGTCACCAGAATCAGGGAGAATTCGAGCCAATTCGATGGCTGTTTTGGAAGGGATGATAATAGAGAGCGGCGGATGCTCAATCTTTCCTTTGAGAATATACTCCGAAAGACGGAAACTATCCGTAGAAGCAAACACGATTCCATCTTCTCGAAGCTGAAGACAAATACCCGCAAGAGTGGGGCGGATATTTCCTTCAGCAGTACTAAATATCGTTCGTTCGATTGATTTCTTGAGAGAGGCGGCAGGAATTTTGAGCGGCTCATTCACCTGAAACCCTGGAATTACTGGAAATTTCACCGCATCCATTCCCTTTACTTTGGTAACAGAAGAAGGGGTGGTGAATTCAAGTGCTCCATCATCTACAAGCGCCACAGAAAGCTTCTCCTCCGAAACAAGAGAGAGGAACGAAGTGATGAAGCGAGAGGATACCGTGAAATTTCCCTCCACCTGAATATCAACATTGGTATCGAGACTGTATTCAATCGCCATTTCAAGATTATTCGCTGTGAGAACGATCTTTTTATATTGGACGCTGAGAAGGATATTTTCGAGAATGGGAGTCATCCCACCTGGCGAACTCGCATGGCTGACAATATCAACCGCCGATTTGAACTGACTTGTTTGAGTGCTAAAGCGCATGATTTTCGGAGCTATGAGATGGACAAAATCTACAAAATTACGCACGAAATGCAAGGAGGAAATTTATTTTTGTTTTTGAGTGGGTTCTGACTATATTGAGAGTATCTTACATATCCGCTATGAGAATCTTTGAAAAGAGTTCTGGCGGCATCGTCTATCGAAAACAGAATGACCAGATAGACATTCTTCTCTTGGAACGGAAAAATACCAAAGGCGAGACTGACTACGTGCTTCCAAAATGACATATGGAAGCCGGGGAAACCGCAAAGGAAACCGCACTGAGAGAGATTGCCGAAGAAACAGGACTCGAACACGCAAAACTTGAAGTCATCAAGTTTATGAGCAAAATAAACTACAGCTTTGTCGCAACTCACATGGAAGGAAATCCTCTCATCGACAAAGACGTATATCTCTTTTTGGTCAGATATACGGGGAGCATGACTCCTCAGGCCCTCTGAGTCGATGCAGATCCTGATGAACCAGGAGAAAAATTCAGCGGCATCTCTTGGAAAAGTCTCGATGAACTTTCTCATATAAATATGAAACCCGATATTATGAGTTTCGTTCGGAAAAACGTTATGTACATGTAATCTTACTCCTATGGAAATCACTCTTTCGCAAAACACCCCTTGCATCACCACTGAAAAAAAGTTGGTACAATTTGAAGATGGAATTCTCAATATTGACGGGATGACTATTGATACTCCAGGAGAATACGAGAAATCTGGAGTCTTGGTTCAAACAAGAAACATTGGAGAGTCACTCGTACATGAACTGCAAGTCGAGCGAAAAATCGTTGGATATATCCCGGCAAGCATCACTGAAGCAACGGAAGAATTAATAGGATTCTTCGACGACCTTGATGTACTTCTCATCGCTGGAGCAAAAGAAGATATCAAAATTTTTGAATCACTTGAAGCACGGGTTGTAGTTCCCTACGGAGAAAATAGAGAACAGTTTCTCGTAAATGCGGGCCAGTCAGCACTAGAGATTACCGAGAAATATAAGTCAAAAGAATCCGACTTTGAAGGAGAAACTACCGTGTTCGTTCGTCTTGCGTAAGATTTGCATTTCTCCCACTCGTCCATATACTTTCCGCGCTTTTTACTCGATGTCCGCTTCGTAGATGAATCTCATACCTACCGCTTTCGCAGCTAGCACAGAACATGCCGGTCCTCATATACCGGCTCTTATGGGCGAGAGTACCGGTATTCATATCTGACCTCTCTCTGTCACTACAACCATGCTCTCAACATGGATTTTCATGGTGGTGCTTTTTGTGGGAGTAGGAATTCTCTATCGAGCATCTCGACCAAGTGGGTCTCCTCGAATTCGAGCTATTGGAATCGATCTAATTGCTCGACTTGACGCTATGTTCACTGGACTTATCGGTTCAAGCAGTATCGCTCGTCGATATCTTTGGCTCGTGGCTGGATTCTTCATATTCATATTCTTCGCGAATATATTCGGACTTATCCTCGACGTAATAAACCTCATCATTCCGTCTGCGCACGCCTATCTTCGACCGATTAATTCCGATCTCAACACTACTTTGATTATGGCCACAACCATTATTCTTGTAGCACAGGCAGCGGGAGTTTGGGTAAAATGAGTGGTGCACCACTACGGACATTATGTGATGAATTTTCGTGGAAATACTCTTCCAGAGAAGTGCATTAACTTTTTTATTGGGTGGCTCCACTTCTTTGGTGAAGTAATTCGAATCGGATCACTCTCTCTTCGACTGTTCCTGAATATCTTCGTTGGGGTCATTCTCATTGGAGTTGCAGCGCATATTGGAGGACTTCTTCCTGGATATGGAATCGGGCAATTTCTCACGCTTCCATTTTGGTTCTTTGAGCTTCTTGTAGCCTTCCTTCAGGCATATATATTTATGACGCTCTCTGGACTGTATCTCAAAGAATCTCACCAAGAAGCACACTAGCACGAAGCTAGGAACGAGGAGCTTTGGCTCTTTGTTCCTGATTTTGAGCAGGGTTTATCATTAAATTTTTCTACTATGGAAGCATCATTTCTCCCTCTTGCACTTATTGGTGTAATCGGTTCTGGAGTTGGTATTGGACTTATCGGTATGGGTGCCATGGGCGCTATGGGTCGAAATCCTTCGGCAGCTGGACCAATTAGTACAAATATGCTTATTGCGATTGCCATGTGTGAGGTTCCAGGACTTCTTGCCTTTGCTGCACTCTTCATTATTAAGTAGGAATACTCCTTCCTTGAAGTTTCAAGGAAGTTTTTCGTTTTTTTCTCTCTTTGACTATGGGTCTCGTCGATCTCTCCTCTCTTCTTGTACAGGCAGTTAACATTGCTGTTATTGTTTTTGTGCTCCGTAAATTCGTGTTCCTTCCCTATCTCAAGCATATTGATACTGAAGTAGCAAAACGACAAGAATTGGAAACAAAAACTGCCGATGCAGATATCATTATACAAACTGCTCAGAAACAAGCTGAAGCACAAATAGAGGCAGCGAAACAAGAGGCGAATGAAATCCGAAAGAACGCCCGAGACCTCGCAAAACGAGAAACCTCTCTCAGTCTTTCAGCTGCTGCAGATGAAGCACAAGCTATCAAAAATAAGGCCCTCGGAGAGATTGAAGCAGAAAAACTTTCCCTTGAATCAGAAATGCGAGGAAAAATTCTTTCTGTTGCAATAGCTCTCAATACAAAACTTTTCGGTGATTCAAAAAAGAACGCTGAACTTCTTGAACAATTTGCCAAGCAACTCTAGTATGACCCCCACTCTGTCACACGAATCTATTCTCAAGGCCAGCCTTCCTGAGCTTCAAAATACACTTCGAATTCTTCGTCAGATACGAAGTGCTCAGAAGCGATCAGGAAAACGCTGACTTGAGAGTGTTCTTGGAAAAAAAGAATCCATACGAGTCGAGCTCCCTGTATGATCTACTCCAGAAATAGCAAATCACCTTCTCAAGAAGCTTGGAGTATCCCCAGACTCTTGCGAATACAAAGAAAATGCAAAGCTTATTGGCGGAATTCGAGTATTCATAGGAGATACACTCTATGATGGCTCACTCACAACCCTTACTCAAAAAATTTAAATTTTTCACATGACTACGAATCTCATCGACCGACTCATACAAGATGTCGAAAACCAAATTGATAGCGCTGAACTTACCCCAGAGCGCTCCAACTCAGGAGTGGTCGTATATCTAGGAGATGGAATCGCCCGAGTGGTTGGACTTCGAGAAGTTGCCTACAATGAAGTTGTTGAATTTGAATCCGGCGCCGTTGGAGTAGCTCTCAATCTTGAAGAGCATTCTGTGGGAATAGTCGTTCTCTCTGGTTTTGGAAAAATCAAGGAAGGTGATGTAGTGAAGACTACTGGTCGCATTCTTGAAGTCCCTGTGGGAGATGCTATGCTCGGTCGAATCGTTGATGCTTTGGGAAATCCAGTCGATGGACTTGGTCCAATTGCGGCGGCAGATCACTATCCAACGGAGCGGGTTGCCTCTGGAGTTATGAGCCGAAAGTCCGTTCATGAACCAATGGCTACAGGAATTAAGGCCATTGATGCCCTCGTACCTATTGGACGTGGTCAGCGAGAGCTTATTATTGGAGATCGACAAACAGGAAAAACACAAGTTGCTATCGATACCATTCTCAACCAAAAGGGAAAGAACATGAAGTGTATCTATGTTGCGATTGGGCAAAAAGATTCGAAGGTGATTGCTATCGCTGAAGAGCTCAAAAAAGCTGGGGCCATGGACTATACCACCATCGTTGTTGCTGGAGCTTCGGCACCAGCATCCATGCAGTGGCTTGCTCCATTCGCTGGATGTGCGATTGCTGAATATTTCATGTTCAAGGGGGAACATGCTCTCATCATCTACGATGATTTGACGAAGCATGCAAATGCCTACCGTGAAATGTCACTCCTCCTTCGACGACCACCAGGACGAGAAGCATATCCTGGAGACGTGTTTTATCTTCACTCTCGTTTGCTCGAGCGATCAGCAAAACTGAACGATGAACTTGGGGCTGGATCTCTTACGGCACTTCCTATTATTGAGACTCAAGGTGGTGACGTTTCTGCATATGTTCCAACCAATGTTATCTCCATTACCGATGGACAGATTTTCTTGGAATCTGGTCTCTTCAATTCAGGAGTGAAACCAGCTATCAACGTAGGACTCTCCGTATCTCGAGTTGGAGGTTCTGCTCAGACAAAAGCTATGAAGCGTGTAGCAGGAACTCTGAAGCTTGACCTCGCACAATTCCGAGAACTTGAAGCCTTCTCTCAGTTTGCTTCCGACCTTGATGCTGATACTCGCAAGCAACTCGAGCGAGGAAAGCGAATGGTTGAGATTTTGAAGCAAGGGACTGGAGAACCAGTTCCATTCGAAAAGCAGGTATGTCTCATCTATGCTGGAACTATCGGAGCGCTTGATGACATCGAAACAGGAAAAATCAAAGAATTTGAACGAGACCTCTATCTTGCGCTTGATCAAGAAGAAACAACGATTAACGCGATTCGAGAATCAAAAGATCTTTCCGATGAATCAAAAGAATCTCTCAAAAAAATTATCAGCTCCATCACCCGTTAGTCCAGTTCATATATGGCAGGCTCCAAAGAAATAAAAGCGCGCATAAAATCCGTCAAAAACACCGGAAAAATTACCAAAGCGATGGAACTTATTTCGACGGTAAAAATGAAAAAGGCTCAGGATAGTGCTGTTCACGCTCGTCCCTTTGCCATAGAGGCAGCAAAGCTCCTCGCAAACCTTGGTGTGGTAAATTCTGGAACACAGACCCCAACACATCGGGAGCTTATTCTTGTTCTTGCTTCCAATAAGGGTCTTTGTGGTGGGTATAATGTAAACGTATTCAAGGCAATTGCTTCTCTTATCCGAGAAAATCCAGAAACACATTTTGATTTTGTAACAGCAGGCAAGCGAGGACGAGATTTCATCCAGAGAACTGGTCAATCTCTTGTCTGAGATTACTCTGATGTCCTCAAAGATGCGGTGAGCGCCAAAGAAACAAAAGAGGTTTCTCGATACCTTCAAAGACTCGCTCAAGAAGGAGGATACGATCGAGTGCGAATTGTGTACTCCCACTTCATTTCAGCCATTGCTCAGAAGCCCGTCATAAAAACGCTCTTCCCTATCACGGGTTCTGAAATTCAAGAGTTTTTTGCAGAATTAGGAATTGCCCCTCAAGCAGACTCATTGGTTGAATACCAATTTGAACCTTCTCGAACTGCGATAGCAGAGACGACTCTTCCTATGATTTACGACCTCATTGTTCTTGAATCTTTCTTGGAAGCAAAAGCAAGTGAACATGCCGCTCGTATGGTAGCTATGAAGAACGCAAAAGACTCTGCAAACAAAAAAGTAAAGAGCCTCACACTCAGCTTTAATAAAGCCCGACAAGCAGGAATTACGAAAGAGGTTTCTGAGATAGTGAGCGGAGTGGAAAGCATGAAAGAATAATACCATTCCCATGCATCTGATAGTTTACTCTGATGGTGGTGCACGATGAAACCCCGGTCCTGCAGGTCTCGGGGTCTTTATTTGTCAATCTGATGGGACACCAGTGGAGAGACGCTACAAATATCTTTGAGAAACAACCAATAATGTAGCGGAGTACATGGGGGCACTTTGTGGGATAGAAAGAGCTATCGAGCTTGGTGCTACATCTATCGAGCTTCGGGCAGATTCCAAGCTCGTCATCGAGCAGCTTTCAGGGAATTACAAAGTGAAGAACCTCACCCTCAAAGAGATTCACCAAAGAATTCGAGATATTCTCTCTCGTTTCGCCTGAAACGTACAGTTTACTCACGTTCCTCGAGAGAAAAATGTGGAAGCAGATCGCCTCTCCAATATCGCTATGGATCGACGGAGATAAATGAAGACTCCTTCCGAAAATACTATTTCTGCATTGCTTGCTGCACTGCTTGTATCATTTCAGGTGTAATAGTTGGTATGCCCTGAGTACGTCCATTCTCTGATCCAGACTGCGATGAGTTGCTTCCATGATTTGGAGGGCGAACTGAAAGCGTTCCTGTTCCCTCCTGTCATACAAGAGATCATTCCCCCATATTTCCCATATTCGCCAAAACCGTCTTCATGAGATCTTGCACCAATGGAGCGATAAACTCAGCGAGCTTTTGCTGTGCTCTTTGGGTAATTTCTGCTTTTATCTGAGCGTTCTCGGGTTGATTGATCCAATGATATCCATAATACAGCCCCAAAATCAGTACAATTCGGGTGAGTATTCCTATTCTCCGACTCCATTTTTGGCGTTCTAAGTTTGTATAAATTCGGTCAATTTTTTCAAATTCAGTGAGCTCTCGGAAAAAAGGCATAGAAAAATGTAAGATGCTCGCAGTCTACCATGAAAAATAATTTGAGCAATGCAATGTTTTTCATATACTTTGCGCGTAAAAAAACATTTACCTGAGTCACTCGCACTTGGTATTTCTAACTTGAATCTATGTCTCATATTGGTGTTATCAAACAAATTATCGGAGTCGTTATCGACGTTCAATTTGGTGCAGAATACGTTCCAAATATCCTTGATGCTCTTGAGGTAGAAGGAACTTCTCAGCGAGTTGTGCTTGAAGTACAGCAACAGCTTGGTGACAACATGGTACGAACTATCGCCATGAGTCCTGTTGATGGTCTCAAGCGAGGTATGGAGGTACGAGCAACCGATGCTCCAATCACGGTTCCAGTTGGAGGAGAAGTACTCGGACGAATGTTTAACGTATTGGGAGACCCAATTGACGAACAGGCAGCACCAAAAGCAAAGGCTTCCCTTCCCATTCACCGATCAAGCCCGGCATTTACTGAACTTTCTACAAAGTCAGAAGTATTTGAAACAGGTATCAAGGTAGTTGATTTGATTGCTCCGATGCTTAAGGGAGGAAAGGTTGGACTTTTTGGAGGAGCAGGAGTAGGAAAAACCGTTATCATGCAGGAGCTCATCCACAATATTGCAAGTGAGCATGGAGGATACTCAGTAGTTGCTGGAGTTGGAGAGCGAACTCGTGAAGGAAATGACCTCTACCACGAAATGAAAGATTCTGGTGTCATTGATAAAACAGCCATGGTCTTCGGACAGATGAATGAAGCTCCAGGACCTCGTGCTCGTGTAGCACTTACGGGTCTCACTATGGCGGAATATTTCCGAGATGTAGAGAAACGAGATGTTCTTCTATTCGTCGACAACATTTTCCGATTTACCCAAGCAGGGTCTGAGATTTCAGCCCTCCTCGGACGTATCCCTTCTGCCGTAGGATACCAGCCAACCCTTGCAACTGATATGGGAGCTCTTCAAGAGCGAATTGCCTCAACGAAGAATGGTTCTATTACGTCTGTACAAGCAGTATACGTACCAGCTGACGACCTCACTGACCCGGCTCCAGCAAATACTTTTGCCCACTTGGACTCAACGGTTGTATTGAACCGATCTATCGCGGAGCTTGGAATCTACCCTGCCGTAGACCCTCTTGACTCTACTTCTACAGTACTTACTCCAAAGGTAGTTGGAGAAGATCACTACAACACAGCTCGAGCCTGCCAACAAATTCTTCAGCGATACAAAGAGCTTCAAGATATTATTGCCATTCTTGGAATGGATGAACTTTCTGAAGAGGATAAGAGAACCGTTGCACGAGCCCGAAAAATTCAGCGATTCTTCTCTCAGCCGTTCTTTGTTGCAGAGCAGTTCACAGGAAATCCAGGAGTATACGCAAAACTTTCCGATACTGTACGAGGATTCAAGATGATTGTCGAAGGAGAGCTCGACTACATTGGAGAAAAACACTTCATGTATAAGGGAACAATCGATGATGTTATCGCAAGCTACAAAAAGGAAAAGGAGGCATCTACCGTTAACGCGTAATACCGCATGCAGCTTACTATTACTTCCATTAGTGGAAACGCACTCTCAACCGAACAATTCGAGTCTCTCACTGTCTCTACACAAGATGGAGTTATTACCCTTCTTCCTGGACATGAGCCTCTCATAGCAGCTCTTCATCCCGGCATCCTTGAGGTGCAATACGAAGGGAAGCGCAAGCACTTTGCTCTTGGAGGATGAGTGGTCGAAACTGATGGGAAGTCTATAAGAATCTTGGCAGATATGGTGGAAGATGGAGGCCATGACCTCGCTGCAATTCAAGAGAGAAAGCGTATGGCAGAGGCGCAGATGCTTGAATACAGACAGAATGGAGGCACTTCTCTTTCATTGGAAGCCTACATAGAGCTTGAGCAGGAGTACCTCAAAGATGCTGCCCGAGAACAGCTCGCTCAGAAATAGTCTCTCACAATCCAGCTTTAAAAAAACACCGTGTTATACGGTGTTTTTTTGGAAGAATTGAAATACGCCTTGCTTCAATGTTCCCAGTCCTTCCCCGCTCACGGCACTCACAAAGTAACTTCAAGGATATCGGATAAGCAAATCCATGCGCAGTCCCACATCAATCGTATCACATTTATTAAATACAAGAACTCTCTCTTGCACAGCCCCGATTGCATCAAGTGTTTCATTCACAATATCAATCTTCCGAAGCATATCGGCATCCCCCGCATCGATTACATGCAAGATAAGATCAGACTCTATGGAGTCTTCCAGAGTAGAAGAAAAAGCAGCAATCAATTCCGGAGGAAGATCTCGAATAAACCCAATGGTATCATTCACCAGAAATTCATACCCCCTTCAAGCATCATCAGGAACAAATACCTTCCCCACCGATGTGCCAAGTGTGGCAAAAAGTTTATCCTCTGCCAGCACTCCTTTGTGGGTCAGAGCAGTGAAAAGGGTGGACTTCCCTGCATTGGTATATCCGACAATTCCCGCCGTTGGAAGTCCTTGTCGCTTCCTGCGCTTCCTATGCTCTGCGCGAGTTCGGGTATAGACTTCAAGTTTTTCTCGGATTTTTTCTGTCTGCTCTCGTAAGTGACGTTTCATGATTTCCGTATTCGTCTCTCCTTGTCCCTTGGCATTCTTAGAGCCACCACCCTGTCTTGAAAGATCCATTCCCATTCCATAAATACGAGGGCCCATGTGCTTAATCGCTGCTAATTCAATTTGAAGCTTTGACTCAGGACTTACCGCGTGCAGAGCAAATATCTTCAAAATAAGGTCCACCCTATCCCAGGCACGCATTTTCGATTTCCGTTCACGGAGCATTTCATTTATTTGGTATATTTGCGCTGGCTTGAGAATATTCCCTATAACCAGAAGTTCAGCCCCAAGTTCTTCTCCCATCGCAATGATTTCTTCCAGTTTCCCAGAGCCAACATACGTACGGTAGTCTGGAGTCGCTCGTTTTTGAATTTCTTTTACAATGGTAATTCCCCCATAGGTAGATACAAGAGACGCAAGCTCCGCCATGCGAATTGATAAATCAAAGGATGGAATTGTCTGAGGAGCAACATCGAGAATGATAGTTTTAGTTGACATTAAAAATATTTATTTAGATTTATATGAAATGTACTCAGCAGTAATTGATACGTACTCCGTTCCTCATCAGTATACACAAGTTCCAAAATGTGATACATATTTCGTCTCGACAGAAAAGTTTCAGGAACATCTCAAACGGTATACCCAAGAGTATCCACAGTTAGAGAGACTTTTCTCTGAGCTCGAAACCGTGCAAGCAACGCAACGAGCTGAATTTCATGCGCTCCTCGAACTAGGTATCGGATTTCTCCGAAGCGTGGATATCAATGATTCCGAACGATGGGAAGTTGTGAGTCGTCAACGATGGAATTATCAAGTACTCACGCACACTCGAGTCCCTCAAGAATACTATGCCACCCTTCTCGAGGTTGCCAATGCGATTCGCAATAAGTATTTCGAGCAGCCTCCTATTTCTGACTGACTCATCTCTCGAGAACAACAAAAATATCACGTATCCATGCGAGAGCTTCTTTTTGAGCGTCCACATCTGGATGTCTGTGAGAGCTTCGCTCGTACAAGCCTTGTCCGACATGGAGTATTGGAGCTTCTCGAGAAGAATCCATGGAAGCGATGGCAGAAAAACCCGGAAAACCCAGAAAAACTTCAAGTGGATTCGACCATTGCAGATATTCTTCGGCATGTGCTCGTTGTTCTCAGTATTGACCCAAAGGATCCTGCCGCACAACGCATCATACGAATGATTGATGGTGATGATGCTCCTCCCTGTGAATCAGGAAATGCCTACATTCGGGTGTCAACCGCTCTCTTTCTTCGAGGACTAGAAGAGCTGGTCGATCTCTCTCTCGCCTTGGTTCAACAGAATTATTCGGAAGTGACTCGTACTCTAAAAACCGACAACAAAGGTCTTGGTCGCCTCAAAGATCCAGACTATACCCCCTTCTTGCCCTATTATGCATTCTTGGGAAGTATCTTCTTCATGACTCAGCAAATGCCTTCCGGAAAGCACAATCCAAAGCGGAAATCATGGCAACAGCTTGCAAGCGTCTTCAATCAGGAATTAGGAATATCCCTAAAGTCGACTCAGAAAATGGGAGCAAACCTCTCTCATTCAGATACTCTAGAAGCGCAAAAGTTTATCGACCAAACTATACTCCGGTAAGTCGGGAAATCTCCCGCATTTTTGCCTCAATTCTCGCATTCATCTTCTTTGCACCTTCAGAGAGTTTTGCCTCTACAAAAGGGATATCTTGAAGTAATCGCTCACGGTTTGCTCGATAGGGAGTGAGGAATCATTTCAGGATTTCCAGAAGCGCGAGTTTCGCATGTCCATAACCGAAACCTGCGTTCGCTGTGAGATACTTCTGACGGATCGTGCTCACCTCTTCTTCTGTACCAAAAGTCTTAATGAGTGCAAAAACATTGCACGTATCCGGACTCTTCACATCATCCACTCCAAGCGAGTCTGTGACAATCGACATGACGCGCTTCTTGAGCAGAGCATCATCGTCGAAGATACCGATGAAATTATCATAGCTCTTCGACATCTTCCGTCCGTCAACTCATGGAATCGTTGCTACAGAAGCATCCACGATAGCCTCTGGTTCAACAAATAGTTCTTCTCCATAGGTTTTGTTGAAGGCTCTTGCGATATCGCGAGTCATCTCAAGGTGCTGGACCTGATCTTTCCCCACTGGTACAGCATCTATGTCATATCCGATAATGTCCGCAGCCATGAGAATCGGGTAGTTGAAAACTCCCATGTTCAAATCCATCTGTTTTGCCTCTGAATCCTTGAAGCTATGAGCTCGGAGCATGAGTGAATACGGAGTCACATTGCACAACACCCACATCAACTTGGTGATATGCGTGATATCAGACTGGCGGAATATGGTAATCGGCGTTTCCTCACCAAAAATAGCCAAGTACTCGATAGCCACTTCCAGAGACTGCTCTCGCATCTTCTCTCCATCTTTGACGCTCGTAAGAGCATGTAAGTCAGCAATGAAGATAGCAGCATCGTTTCATGCAGCAGCTCGTTCAAAGGGAAGGACTGCTCCCATGAGATTTCCGAGATGCATGGAAGAGCCAGTAGGCTTCACTCCTGTTATGATTCGTTTTTGAGACATAGATTTCTAATACAACAAAACAAGGTCAGTATACCGAAAGCCTTGAATAAATCGAGAAAATCAGAAGTTACTCCCCCGTTTCCGCCTCCCCCTCTTTTTGTTTGGGAATATTCTTTGCGTTCTTGCACTCTGGGTAGTTGTTACATGCAAGGAAAGGGCCTCGTTTGGAATTCTTCACGTGCATAATACCCGTTTCACACTGATCACACTTTCCTCCTCCATATTTTTCCTCAAGCGCAGCGAGTTTTGGATCAGGAATCTTCCCAATCCATTTCACTTCTGGATAGAGCGATGATGCAAGAAAAGGCCCAAATCTTCCCGTCTTCACGACAACAGTTCAGCCCGCTGGACATGGCTGTCCTTCGTATTTCTGCTTCAATTCAGCGAGATATTCCAACTCTCCTGGCTTTGTGATATTCTCTATGAAATCACATTCTGGGTATCGATTACATCCGATGAATTTCCCCGCTTTCCCGAATTTGAAAACCAATTCTCCCGTTTCACATTTCGGACATGCTCGACCAACTTTTTCTTGTACTTTTCCCTTTGTTTCCATGACTTTTGAGAGATCTTTCTCAAACTTACCATAAAATCGCTCCAGCATCTCTACCCATCCGAGCTTTCCCGCGGAAACCTCATCAAATTCTTTTTCGACCTTGACGGTAAATTTATAGTCCATCATATCGGAGAAGTGAGTCTCCAAAAAGTCATTTACCGTAAAAGCAATATCCGTCGGAGCGAGCTTCTTCTCGATTTTCTCCACATAACCACGCTCAACGATGGTTGATATAGTTGGAGCATAGGTAGCGGGTCGACCAATTTCTTCGGATTCTAGTTTCTTCACGAGAGCTGCTTCCGTATAACGTGCTGGAGGACGAGTAAACGATTGGAGTCCTCGAATAGTTTTGGTAGATACGGTTTCTCCTTGGTCAATAATCGGCAATGCTCGAGATTCTGCACTTTCCTCATCATCAGTCCCTTCGACGTAGAGCTTCATGAATCCAGGGAACTTGGTCACCTCTCCTTTGGAAACCCAGAGATGTGTATCTGCCTCGGTCGGAGAAAATTGGTATGTAGTCGTCTCAATAATGGCTTCTTTCATTTGCGAAGCAATCGTTCGCTCCCAAATAAGCTTATAGAGTCGAAGTTCCTGTCCTTCCAATCCTACCGTGTCAGGAGTTTTGTCCATGTACGTGGGACGAATTGCTTCATGAGCTTCCTGAGCATTCGCTTGCTTGTTCTTGAATTTTCGCCCTCCAGCCACTACATAGGCATTTCCAAATGTTGATTCAATATATGACTTTGCTGCATTAATCGCTAAATCCGAGAGATGCACTGAGTCGGTTCGCATATAGGAGATATGCCCATTCTGATACAGATTCTGAGCGATGCTCATTGTTTGGGACACTCCGTATCCGAGCTTTCTTGAGGCTTCTTGTTGGAGCGTTGAAGTAGTAAACGGGGCACCCGGAGTTCTGGTATACTCTTTTTTGTCAGCATTTTGTAACACAAAGTGAAGCGGGGCCTTCACCTCCCCTACCAATCCACCTTTTTTATTCTGAGTAAATGCTACCGTTCCCACATCCACTCCAAGACCAGCAAGATATTTCTCTAAATCTTTTTGGGTCTTGAGCTTTGCTCCCTTCCCATCAATCTTTGCGAGTTCTATCCCAAAAGAAACCCCTCCATGCTCTGCAGGAGCCATGATAGACCACGATTCTTCTGGCTTGAATGCCTGGATTTCACGCTCACGCTCCACGATGAGTTTCACTGCTACGGATTGTACCCGACCTGCTGAGAGACCCGTTTTGATCTTTTGCCAAAGAACGGGGCTTACTTTGAAACCCACCAATCTATCAAGAATTCTGCGGGATTGCTGAGCATTTACTAAGTCGTGATCGATTTTACCAGGGTTCTGAAAGGCCTTGGTAATAGCGTCTTTGGTAATCTCATAATACGTCACTCGGGCAGTCTTGTGACTATCGAGCCCCAATGCTTCACATAAGTGCCATCCTATCGCCTCCCCTTCACGATCCGGGTCGGTCGCGATAACTACCTGTTCCGCTTCTTTGGCGAGTTTCTTGAGTTCGTTTACGGTCTTTTTCTTATCTTCAGAGATTATATAGGTTGGTTTAAACCCATTTTCAATATCAATTCCTAAATCCTTCTTTTCTAGATCACGAATATGTCCAAGAGAGGCCTTGACCGTGTAGTCCTTCCCGAGATATTTCTCAATAACTTTCCCCTTGGAAGGAGACTCTACGATAACCAGATTTTTGATTGCCATGTTCGATTGAAGGAATGAATGTCCGAGTGAGACGGGCAGAGAGTAGTGGCAAGTATACCGTTTGTCAAAAAAAAGCTCACTTGACCTCCCGGAAAAAGTCTCCTACAATGGGCGGGTAATTTCTCCCTATGCGCACGCCTGTCTCAACCTCCCCCTCAAAATCCTGCTCTGGGTTCTCACTTGTAGAGATTCTTGTGGCACTCTCTATTATTGCCACACTCTCTATTGTGGCATATGTCTGAGCTCAATGACTCCAAACAAACCGGTATAATTCCAAGCGGGTTGCTGATATAGCCACTCTTGGAAATGCCCTAGAAACACACATGCTTCAGACGAAGACTCTTCCCGAGCCAACCGCAAATCGTCAATACTACGATTCTGATGGATCGTAT
Source organism: Patescibacteria group bacterium (assembly GCA_031539165.1). Lineage (GTDB taxonomy): Bacteria > Patescibacteriota > Gracilibacteria > BD1-5 > UBA2023 > CAIVSN01. The sequence goes on from JAVKLK010000025.1 coordinate 17,249, forward strand.
TCTCACTCATCTTCGGGAGCTTTTGGGGTAAGTAGTTCTTTTTCTGAGGATATTCTTGGGAAATATGCCCTCACGAGCCATCCTCGAGATCCTGATACAGGAGGATACTACACGTATGCAAAGTCCTATGAGAAAACTCCTCACTACGAGATAGCTGCTGTGCTTAAGCAAGAAGGAACTCCTACTGCCTATGTTCGGGGGAACTACAAAGGAGACCCTCTCCCCTCTCTCGTAAAAGGGTACAATAGCACTTCATTCGTTGTGGATGGAGGAACATCCGTTCTTCCGTATAACCCGATAGAAAAAGCTGTGACAGCAACTATTGAAAGCTCAAGTGGAGCGGTATCTATTACACCAACAAAACCCATCACCGCACCTCTTGTAACGGGTGACACCCTTACAGTAGGGACGGGATGAATCGCTCTTGTCAAAGTATCGGATGGATCGGAGCTCATTGTTGGAAGCAGCTTGCACGAAACAAAACTCGTCATGCAGGAATTATCTCTCAAAGATGACTCTGGACTTCTTACGCGAGTACGGCTTCTTCTGAGTTCTGGAGAAATTGTCACAAAAGCTCCCAAACTTCGTACAGAATCAGGAAATAGAAGTGAATTTGAAATCGAGACAGGTGGAGCGGTCGCAGCGGTTCGTGGAACGGTATTCCGTGTAGATGCTGGAGCTGGATGAACCAGTTCTGCTCGCATTATTCTCCAAACAGGAAAGCTTGAGGTCACTCCGACATCGCCTGTATGAAGTGCTCCATCAAGTACTACCATGGAGGTGCCAGAATGAGACGATCCTGAGGTGCTGCAAGTCACTCCGACAACTGCCCCTGGAGGCACTCCGAGTATTGCCCCAATAGCATCAAGCACACCTGAGTATATACTCGCTGTGAACACCCTCACCGGTGCGCTGGAAAATGGAGAATCTGGTTTTGATGGGGTAATCTCCGCACCAGAGGAACTCACTCTTACGGGAAGCAGTACGGATAGTGCTAGCTATAGCGGAACGGGGACGATTCGAGTTCAGCGTATTCGAGGAACTCAGTATGTGAGAATAGTCTCCCCCGCGGTTCAGAATGAATCTACAGTAGTATATTTCGAGACTCGTAATAGAATTCAAAATGTTTCTTTTAAACTTACTAAAGACCCTACGGGTAAGCCATTTCAGTTTCAGCTCTGCTCGAATCGATTTGAAAGAGGAGATCGATTTGAAAGAGGAGAGCGCTGTACAAAATTCTACAAGGTAACGGTTGGAACTGTAACAGGACAGCCTGTCAGTCTCTCGAAACTCGGAAATAAAGTGTTTGTGGAGGCTGTAGAAGATACAGCAATGCAAGAGCTAAGCTTTCCACCAAGTCCATGTGATGAAAGCAGGGTGGTCGGGTATGTGGATATGGTGACTGAGAAAGTTATAAAATGCTCTGATAGATCTATCTTATCAGTAAACACTGCAAGTGGTTGAGTTTATGATTTTCAAAATATATGAAGCTGAAGTATAAACTTTAATGAAATATCTATTTCATTGTTAAACCCCATTAGCTCAACAATAATATCAAATACATCCACGCTGACATCTTTTTATAGCAATACCACCTACAAATGAAAGCTCTATGCAGATGCTTCAGGTTATAAGACATCTCCCACTTCTATCATTAATAGAACCGAAACGTCAAGTCTAAGACTATCGGATTGGGATCTAACAAGCGTGAATCGAATAGTTTTCTGAGCTAAATACTCTACCTATGGATCCTCTTCAAGCTATACTGAGAAATTCCCTGCTAACCAGATTCAGAAAATATTATTTATTTTAAATTAAAGACCCCGTACGGGGTCTTTAATTTAAAAAACTACTATATGCTAAGACCTCTTGTTCTGAAGCTATATTGATTCCCCGCAAAGTCAGTAACTACTCAAATAATATCAACCGTAGTACCTATAGGAGCTGCATCAGTATAATTTACCGTAAGCACCCCTCCTGAAAGAGTTCCTGTTACAACGGCATTCGTATACTGTGTATTAGTTCCCGTGAATACCATCTTCAGTCCACTTGCACTAGCAATATTCTTGCTGAAGGTAATCGTTCCAGACCCTGCACCATAAGAGTTATCTATTCCATTCAAATTATCCGCTGTCACACTCGGTGGAGTGATATCAATCTGCGTGCTTACACTTCCTGTCTGTGGTCCGCTTCCATCTGCATTTTTCGCTCGGACAACGAAGGTGTAATTCCCCTCTCCCAATGTTGGCACTTGGTACGAAGTGACATTTCCGATATCCGTCCATCCTCCCCCATTCGTCTGTACTTCGTATGAAGTTGCACCAGATACTGCAGACCAGCTGAGCGTTGGTCGCTGGTTGTTGGTAAGAGCGCCCGTACTAATAGCAAATGATCCTGGAGCGGCTGTTGGAGCCGTACTTGCAACGGTTGTGACATCAAATGTATCAGCAACCCCTCCGATAGTAAGCGTTCCATTCTGGGTAGTACTATAGTTCGATGAAGTCGTAAGCTTGACAGCAACGGTGTCACCAGCAGATACGGTTGTACTTGCAAGTCCAGTATCGGTTCCATTCTTCACAATAGTTCCGAGAGTAGTCGTTGCCGTAACAGAAGTATTGATTCCTGCTACAGTGATAGCATTGGTCGTTACGACTGTATTACGAGCCTGAGCGGTGAGGTTGGTGATATCAAAGGCATCTGGAGTACTATCAACTGGGATGGCTGATACAGTAATCTGCACTGATTGAGTTGCTGAGAGCTGTCCATCACTCGCTGTTCGACTGAAAGTATACGTTCCCACTCCTACAGATGCGGCGACAGAAATCACTCCGCTTGCATCAACGGTAACCCCCGCAGGAGCTCCGATAAGTGCATATACGAGAGAATCTCCATCAGCATCAGCTACAGTCATAGCTGGTACAGTTCCTCCAGTCCCCGTAGTAAACGATGCAGCAACACTCGATCCGCTCGTAATTACTGGTGCGGAGTTGGTGAAATCATGACGAGTAACAGCTCCTGCTGGATTTGCCCCTTGAGCCTTCACACGTTCGTAAACAGTCTTGTTTCCTACATAGGTTGTATTTGCATTGAATGCCGTCCATGTCACCTGATCAAAGGAAACCTCAATCGTTGAAGGATTGACCCCTCCAGGACAGATAATCTTGTTCGTTGTATCGTCATGTGTACATCCTGAAGCCCCTGGAGCAACCGCATTCGCCGTGAAATTGAGAACTGTCTCTCCGCTGGCAATCGTACCAAGAAGTGCTTTGATTCGAACTCGAACGGTAACATTTCCTTCATAGGTGGCAGAGGCCGAATATGGTACCCATCCCGCTCCAGAGTTCACTTCCACAAGTGAGCTATCGATAGAACTTCCCAAAACAATTCGGTTATTCGTATCATCAGCAGTAGCACTTGGGGCATTTGGAGTGACAACAACGGACTTGATAATAACCGATCCTTTTTCTGCAACAATTACCACAGTAGCGTTTTGAGTTGTTACAGTAAGTGTGTTTGTTCCTGTTGCCAAATACGGCTGGAGCGCCTGTGTCTGGATAGTAATGGTATTCCCATTTACCAAAAACACACTCGCTGGGATAGCCTGTCCATTTGCTGCATTCACCGCACTCACAAATGCTCCAAGAGGCAATCCAGATTGAACAATAATATTTCCAGTGAGCTTATCGATAGATGCTCCTGTTGGAAGGGCCGTCTTATCAATAGAAACAAGTCGAGTCGGTGTAACCGTCGTATCAACCGATGCGTAGACCTGCTTCGGAATGTATGATTCTGCTCCAGCTTGGAATGTTGCGTCCAGAAGTGTTTTCGGACGCATGAATGGAAGAGTTCCACTCACTCCAAGAGCGGGAGTTGCGGATCCAAATGACTCTGGTCCAGTTGATTGAACATCTGGAATCACTCCACCATGCTTCGCGTAATCACTCGCTGATACGGAGTATGTACCGTTCGGAAGTTGAGAATAGTACTCTGGCTTCTGCGTGGTATCAGAAACAGTCGGAGCAGCGATAGGAGAAACACTTGCTCGAGCAGGAGTGGATTTGCTTGTTTGCTTCCCTCCTGGATTAAATCCATCAAGATTGAAGTTTCCAGACAATTGAAACATGACTCCAGTTGAAGTTTTCTGTCCAGAATCCTTTGGATTTGAGTGATAGGCCTGTACTCCAACATTCAATCCTCCTTCAGTACGCCCCATGATACCCACAGAAGTCCGAGTCTCAAAAGAAGAACCCGCAACTCCACCAATGATAGACATATTCGGATTTACCTTGTATTCCAATCCAAGTTTCGCCGTAGGAGAAGATTTGGAACCGGTATCAACGAGGGTGTTATCCTTTCTATTCTGAGTACCGATACCCCCATGAAGCGTGACTTTTTCCGAAGCGCGAACCCCCGTACTTGCTTCTGCTCCTTGTATACTTACTCCAGCAACTCGCATTTCCTTTTGGAATAATTCGTACAGTGCCGTTGTCTCTGTCGAGTACTGTTCCATGCCAAAACTTCGAGAATCAGAATCCGTCTTGTACACGGAAGCCTTCCCATACTGAAATAGGTCATCCTTTTTGGGGTTCACCCATGTCCAAGATGCGGCCGTCGTAACTTGACTCAGCCATCCTGATTGCTCCTGAGAAGTAAATTGGAAACTGAGCAATTCTCGCAGCTTCTGGTGCGTGAGTACCAAATAGTTGTTTTCTGCAACCTGAAACCCCATACTGAGGAGCATTCCTTGATGCTTACTTCCTCCTTCTACTCTTGCCACGATGGCGAAATTCTCAAAAAGTTCTTTTCCTACCTCAAATTGTCCGATTGCTCCAGTATTACGAAATTCTATTCCTCCTCGAATTACCGTCCCATCAGCTGCTCGGATATTCATACGAGAGATTCCCGCCAGTGCGGCAATATTCCCATTCTTCGCTTGCTGATTTTGGAAGTAGGGATTCTGTGCCATAGGATCTCCTGCGATGAGTCCGGCATTCACCGCCCCTCTCGTAAGATCAGTCTGATTCGTGCTCTGAGCCTGAGCTCCCCCGTTAGAGGTAAGAGCCGCTGCGGCAAGACCGAGAGCGGCAATGGAATTCTTGAGTTTTGACATAGGAAATCAATGAGTAAATGTATGATTTATAATTAAATTGTTTATACTGTCAATTGTGTTTTTGTTTTCTTCTCTATAATACCCCAGTTACTTATTCAAAACAAATTTTCCATGGCAAATATCGACCACGCTCCAAGCAAGCACATGCTCAATCTTTTGCATGTTCTTCCTGCTTTTGCAGATGAGGGGAAACTTCGACTCAATACTATCGTAGAACTCAACTCACACACCATTAATAAATACGAGATTATTACAGAATCTGGTCAATTGAAGCTCGACCGAGTTGGATTCTCTTCTCTTGCTTATCCATTTGCCTATGGAGCAATTCCTTGTACTTGGGACCTTGATGGAGACCCACTTGATATCGAGATTGTAAACGTAACAGAGCCTCTTGTTCCTGGATCATTGGTAGAGGCTCGAATTATTGGAATCATGAAGTTTGATGATGGAGGAGAAGTAGATGACAAGGTAATTGCTGTTCTTGCCGATGATAAGCGACAGGATCATATCACTCACTTTGAGCAACTTGGTGAGTACTGGCAAAAGGAAACCCAATACTACTGGGAGCACTACAAAGACCTCAAGAAGCCTGGAACATGCAAAGTAAACGGATTCTTCGGTCCAGAAGAGGCAGTGCGCATTATCAAAGAATGTGAAGCTCGATACACAGAAGAGTACACTCCGAAATTTCAGGCGTAACACTAGCTCATTGTCAAAACTTGCGTTTCGCGGAGAAATCAAGAGAATATCGCCCTTATGCAATTTTTGATTACCACAGCCCCAGGGCTGGAGTCGCTCGTGAAGCGAGAATGTGAAAAGCTTGGTTACAAGCCTGTTGAAGTAACGGATCGATCTGTTACAGTCGAATGAGATGCAAAAACACTCGCAGAATTGAATGTTTGGCTTCGTTGTGCTAACCGTGTATACCTCGTCCTCGCATCGGGATTTGCTACAGACTTCGACGATCTCTATGCTCTTGCTGAAAGCGTTGATTGGAAAAAATTTCGACCAAAAGATGCCCCTATTCTTGTGGAATCCGTCACGCATAAATCTGCCCTTACAAGCGAACCAGCCGTACAGCGTACTGTAAAAAAAGCGATAATTGAAAGTCTCGTCTCTCGCTCAGGAGATATCATCCCCGAAATGGACACTCTTGAGAATTTCCGAGTATTGGTCTTGCTCCGAAATGACCGAGCAACCCTGCTTCTCGATACATCTGGAGACGCACTTCATAAGCGCGGTTATCGACTCGAGGCAGGAGAGGCTCCGATCAAAGAAACACTCGCCTCCGCCATGATCTATCTCTCAAATTGGCGATACAAAGAGCCTTTCCTTGACCCATGTTGTGGCTCTGGAACACTCCCAATAGAGGCTGCCATGATTGCTCGCAATATTGCTCCTGGACTTCGACGACACTTTGCTTTCGAAAAATGGAATTGGATTGATGCAAGAATTTTGACGGAAGTCCGAGATGAGGCAAAGACAAAAATCTACCCCCCAGGAGGATACCAGATACTGGCTCAAGACATCGATGAAACAGTACTCGAAAAAGCTCTCTACAATGCAAAGGTGGCAGGAGTTGCCTCTGATATACAATTCAAACAACACGATATATTGGATGGCATATCCCTCCCAGCCACTCTCCTGTGTAATCCACCCTACGGAGAGCGACTCGATGAGCATGATGTACAGCGAATTCACGCCGTACTTCTTGAGGCCTTCCAGAAACAGAAGACTCTCTCTGGAGGAGTAATTACCAATGAAGACTCTTTTATCCGAGAATCTCGCCATATTCTCGATAGACGAAAAATATGGAATGGATCCATTGAGTGTCAGTTCTGTTTCCGTAAATCAGAGCGAAAATAGTCTGACATATCCTATCCCCTTCTCAAAAAGGGGATACGCAAGCTATTTGCGCTCGAGTCGGAGCACGCGATACGATACTTTTGCCTGCTTGATAACAGACTCTATTACTTTTTCGTTGGTATTTTGTTTTGCTCCTCCGGTCTTGCATTCCAGAAATACTATCTGCCGAAGGGCTCATTCGGAAAGTCCATCAAATACGATATAGTCCACCCCCTTCCCGACAAATACCATATCCCTCGGAGAAAATGGGAAGTCTGGCAAGAGTGGAGTAAGTTGTTCGTACACTTCTCCCAAAAGAACCGAACGGGAGCGGCCAACCGCATCACTTCTCGCTCATCGTATATCACGAGCACGCAAAATGCGACCAAGGCCAAAAGCAAGAGCAAAGACTCAAAGAAGCAGTACAACGATTCCTCCTATAAGAAGTCCTATTTCCAGACTCCCGAGCTCAAATCGAATCGAAAAATCTTGCATATTTGTATACCGATTAGAATAATTGTGAATATACTGCTTCCTCTTCAACATTCCAAATGATTCATCTCCTTCTTACACAAAGCACCGCAATTCGAGATGCCTGCATCACCCATTACGGGCTTCGCCCTCATGCAACGGACAACCATACATTTCAGTCGGGTGGTACTATCCTCGTATTTCGTGATACACTCGCTCCAGAAATTCTTCACGAAGTAACAGAAACCTACGTTGCCGAGAAGATATGGGTTCTCGTTCCTTCTCGAATTGTCAGCACAGAGCATAAAATAGGAGATATCGTGATGCCCAATGTATTTTTGCGATATTCTCATGAGATAGACGAGGTAGAATTCACTCGAAATAACCGAGATGAATATCTTTCTGATCCACTATTTCTTCATCATTTTGAAGAGCAGTCTGATCTTGACTTCGAAACATTTGGACTCTCTATTGGAGGTATTTGCGTCACCAAAGAAGATGGCATGGATGGATGCGAACGAGAGCAGTTGGAATTTGCCTATAGCGCAGACTGTATCGATGAAGTATGCTACCCACTGATAGAATCAGCCATTCGCCAAGAGAGAGCAGAAGATGTATATCCTGTACTCATCATCATGGGAAGTGAAGCAAGTCAAGAAGAACAGCAGCTTCTTGCAAAAAATGCCCCACCAGTAATCGCCTACCTTCAATCCTTTTTCGAACATGACCATGACGGAGAAAACGCTTCAATTTAAGAAGACCAAATGGATTGATATTATCAATCCATCCGAAGAAGTAATCGATGCGATTATCAGTGAGTATAAGTTTCACGAGCTCGATCGAGATGCTATTTTGGAGCCCGACCAAACAGCCCGAGTTGATACCTATGAGCACTACATCTTCGTGGTTCTCCATTTTCCGAAGTACGATCCCAAGACGAAGCGGTATCTTACCAATGAATTCAACATATTCCTTTCTAAGGAATACCTCATTACGGTACGGTACTACATGAGTCAGACTATGGATCGCCTCCATGACCGATACGAAACGCTCAAAGGAGCCAATCCGAGTAGCGGAACGATTCTGTATGAAGTCATCGACCAAATGCTTGACAAAGTATTCCGCACACTTGATCGGTTTGGGAAAGATCTCCGAAATATGGAGAAATCCCTCTTTTCTGCTCGAGGAAACCGAAAAGAATTGATTCAGGAAATGATGATCAAGAAGCGAAACATCATCACACTGAAGCACATGATTAAGCCGCAAATTGCTGCCATCAAACTTCTAGAACTTCGAACCAAGGCGATGTTCTCCGATTCTATTGAAGCGTACTTCGAGAATCTCGACGACAAAGTACAAAAGATTGCTTCCGAGATCGAGCTTCACCATGAAAATATCGAGTCCATGGAAGATACCCTCAAGACGCTCTTCGACATGGAAACGAATACCACAATGAAGTACTTCACCGTCTTCTCTGCCTTCATGCTCCCTCTCACGCTTATAACAAGTTTCTTCGGGATGAATCTGGAGCATGTGCCATTCAATGATTGGCTCGTATACTGGCTCATGATTGGAACTACTCTATTTCTGATACTTTTCCTTTGGATACTTCGTCGCATGGGCAAACTCTAGGACTTGAGATAGAAGTTCCTTGGTCTGCCTACTTCCCCAAAGAGTATGCCGAGTGGTTTGATGGAGGGAAGCGTCATTATTCTGACTTCTCTCCCGAAGAAAAAGAGACATTTGATACCCTATGTCAGGAGCTCGATAGAACCATGCTTCCTCATCTTGAAGCGGTCTCTGAGGAGCTTTGACTCTCTCGAGGCAAGGATGCGTATTGGGAACTGGTGCTCCCACCCTATCGGCATATCCCAGATATCATGCAGAGTCTTCGCTCTCTTCGGGCAAGACAGTGCCTCCCATCCCCCTATCCAAATGGGAAACGATTTTCTCTTCATATCACCATAGCGGATATAGTGCCTTCCTCTGAATGCTGACTCCTGCTCACCTGTCTTGAGATACTCTGTGCTATACCGGGAGATCGGATTCGATCTGGTTTTCACCAGAAATCTTCCCAATTTGTGGCTGGATGGGCAAGAAAATGAGAAGGTGGTATGCGGGTACGGCCCCAGGAAGAGCTCAGTCTTGGAGCTCTTGTTGCCACAGAATTTCGGACACTCCTCCTCCCGGAAGCCGAGCGTGATTGCCTTTTGCTTCTTTCTTTTGCACAAAAATACAGCCTCATAGTACGGGAACATCAAATCCTCTCTGGTCTCGTACAAGGAGAATTACGATACCCTTCCCCCTCCCTGCAGGCAGAGTGGGGGCATTTGCAAAAAACACTGCTTCACACCCTCCAACAGTATGGTTTTGATGGAACAAAGAACTGGGGAAACCCAAATACACAAGGAGAAATCTGGGAAAAGTATGCACAGTTTCTGGATTCTTCGGAGGCGGAGAACATACGGGAATACTTGCTCAGCACGAAAAACACGCATGGATGATCCGAAGTTCTCTCTCGTTAATTAGCCACTCTCGGAAAAGACTTATGGGAGGAATTGAATATGAGAACGTGTAGCAGATCACAAAACTCTATCCATAACTGCAATCTTTACTTGCCTGCACACCATCAAGCCTTGCGTATGAAAGAGCATGCTTGTGACTCTACTTGCGAATCAATTCACTCAATAGTCTCTCATGGACTGTTCAATATCTGCCTGAAGTTCCTTATGGAGAGCGTCTCTTGTATCAAGAGGAAGATTTTCCTCAAGATAGAGAACGAGGGCATCCTTTTCTTGAAATTCCCCGATAGGATTCAAAATTTGAATTCTACCATCTCTTTTGGATCATCATTTCACGGGTCATAGATGCACATTTCGAGCCAGAATACTCTTGTAGTAAAACATCATGGAGACCATTCTTTCTTTTTCTCACTGAGACTTAAGCTCATCTATAATTGTTTGATTTATAAAAAGGATATCTGCATCCTTTTCTCAAGAAAAATTATCCAATGGAGTCATTGTACACTTGAAACGAAATACTAGGAATTATATTTATACTGTTTTTATTAAAATAATCAAGTTAACTCGTATCCCTGAAATATATTGAGTCTATAAGACTTTTGATGGGAAGTTTCTGCCGGATTTTGACAAGATACAAAAAATACGCCAGACTGTCAGCAAGTAGTCCTCATCCTTCCTCTTATGTCAGAAATTCTCAAGACTGATAGCCAAGTTCCTCCTCTCACTCAAGCATCTGCCGAAGATGTTCAGTCTGTTCAGAAATCCCAAGAAGCAGCAAAGACCGCTGGAATTGACCCGCTTGCCGAGCAGGACAAGCAAGAAGTAGCTGATCTGCTCGCCTCTTTTGATGCTCCTGTTTCCACTCCTGCCCCCTCCCCTTCTGTAACACAAGAAGCAATCCCTTCTGATGAAGCGATGTCTCAAGATTTTCAGAAGCAATTCACCGCGATTGCCGAAGAAATGAATAGTCCTGAATTTCAGAAACAGATGTCTGATTGGGCAAGTTCTCTCGAAGATCCAGAGACCGCAAAGCGTTTCTCAGAGCTTCTCCGCTCTGGAACAAACAATCCTCAAGAAAGTCTCGATAAAGCCCTGCAAGACCCTCTCATCACCTCTCGAATTGTTGAACTCCTCAAGCTCGGAACCACTCCAGTCCTCCGCGCTGTTGAGAAAGGCAAGATCGACCCAAAAACAGGAGAGGCGGCTCGAGATATGATTCAGTCTGTTGAGACATATCTCGCCTCTCAGAAGCCGAAGAATTTTGACTCATCCGCAGATACGCGCCTCTCCTCCAATAGCACTACCCCAGGAAGTAATGCAGGGAATGAAAGTACTCCTCCTACTATGATGCCAAATGCACCAGAGGTGCGACTCTAGATTCCTCCCGTAAGCTATGCGAGGTCAAAATCGAGGAAGAGTGGTGCATGATCCGATACTTCGTCAGGAAGCACTTGGAAATCTCGCACCGCTATACCCTTACTGACAAACACATAGTCGGCAAACTTCTCTGGCTTCTCATAGAAGCTTGTTCGCGTAGAAATCACTCCGTATTCTTGGACAAGGTTTCTCAGTCAGAAGGCCTCAAACATTCGAAGGCTCTCCGTATCTGGCAGGAGATTGAAATCTCCACATAGGATAATTTCTCCGTCGACTCCTTCGAGGAAGCGGAGAATATTTTGTGATTGTGCGATACGATCTGGGGTATCGGTTTTTCCTTTCCCATTCCATAATCCGTGGAAGTTCACCACCGTAACGGGAGTATCCCCTATACGAATCATCGTATACGCAATATTTCTCGCATGATTTCAGACATCCCCTTCTGGTATATATCCTCGGGTCTTGTATACGAATACATCTCCTTGAGCCTCAACCGCAAGATTTCTTGAGACGAGCGTGAGAAGCCCATAATGCTCTCTATGGTGCGGAAAGAAATAAGGAAGATGCCCCGAGAGTACCGTGGAGATATCTTGCATACCTTGAGTCATGATATTGGACTCATCGATCCCAATATCAAATTCCCCATAAGAATCAGCCCAAATTTCCTGAAGACAGAAAATATCCGTCTTCGCATTTTGTCTGAAGAAATCCAGTAGTTCAGGCTTCCCTGCCCTTCCGCCCCAAGTGTTAAGTGTGATGAGATGCATAGTGTCGATATATACTGGGGTACAATAGTGTGAAATCAGAAAAATGGAAATGGGAGTGTGGGAATGTACTAAAGTATGTTCCCAACACCATCTCCAACAGTGCGTTTGATATCAGAGGATCACCAATCAGGCATCAATCTTATGTCTATGCCACTTTCGATATCTGGATAGGTAATTCTAGAATCTGCTCTATCCAGAAATCAAATCAGTACTTTGAATCCCGGTACTATATCATCAGAATCTGGATATTCTGGTAGAGTTAAAATTCCTATTTTGGTGTCCCCATCAGCAAACCGAACCTCACAATTTTTTTGAAGATAGAGGGCAAGGCTATGCGAGAGAGCTTCTCTACAAGATTCCTCGTAGCTAAATAATCAGTACATAAACGGTGTTGGTGGAGCTCCTAACCAAGCCCAATCTGCCTCATTTTGTTCAGCTTGTCTGATAAAATCATCCATTTCTCTTCACTCAATCTTAATATGATTGAATGGCGGTATTTGAGGATACTCTTCAGGTACTCTAGGATTTTCTCCTGGCATGGATTGTGTAATTTATGAAACAATGAAATTTTTTCATAAAAAACTTCATTGTCAAAGGGTTATAGTTTTAACTCTTCCTGTTAGCCAAATTATCCGGTGAACTTACGTGTCCCCTTGCATGCCGGATACCTCGTACAACCCCAAAAACATTCTCATGTTGCTCCATTCCTCCTGAAAACCATCCGTGCATCACAAGTCGGACAATCCAGAATTGCAGACTCTCTACTGCTCTCTGTGTAATCGCACTGCGGATAATTTGAACACCCCCAGAATTCACGCCCATTGGACATCCTTTTTTGCAGTTTCCCTGAGCAGTTCGGACAACTTGGTAGGGTTTCATCCCACAATATTGACAGCTCATCTTGGGAATCGGAAATCACCTTCGCTATCTGATTCTTATACTTCCTGTTAACATAGAGTAAGTCCTTCAAGAACAGTGATTCCTTTCAACGTGTGTAAACAATATAGGCTCGGTTCCTCCCCCTCGTCATGGAAACGTAAAAGAGCCTCCTCTCCTCAGCAAATGGATGCCCATCGTTCTTTTCGTTCGTGACGATGAGTAAGATTGGGTCATCTTCAAAGTTGCTTGGGAAATCGAATCGGTCGCCCTGATTGACATAATCCACGATTACATAGTCAGCTTCCAGTCATTTCGACTTGTGACTCGTGAGGTGAGTTACCTCGACAACCTGTTCTCCATAAGTAAAAACATACCTATCTCCTGATCCGTCCTCTCCAGAAGATTTGCTCTTCCCTTCTTTCGGACAGTGCCCACGAAGCATACCGAAGAACCCATCCTCATATTTGGATTGACCATATCTCGTCAGGAGGAGTACCTTGATGACTGGTTTATCCGGAGAACCAGCAACAATATCTCCGAGTATTTCGAAAAAATAGTCGTACTTTCCTACTTCTTTTTGTACCATGATGACCTTTTCCCTGATTTCAGCATCATTGGAAGTGAGATATTTAGCCTTCTGTACCCCGTTCATCATAATAAACTCAGACGAGAGATTGGAAATCCCCTGGTTGAACCGAAAAGTCCTGTCCAAAGTGATTTCCTTCGTGAACCCGAAATACTTGCTGAAATGAAGAAACACGCTCGAATCACTCCCGGCAAACTGATAAATGGACTGCCAGTCGTCTCATACGCAGAAAAGCCTACAGTCCCCAGTAGTCGCTACCAGCGCCTGAATGAGTGAAGCCCTCGCCCTTGAGATATCCTGAAATTCATCGATGAGGATATAGTCATACTTTCCCTCGAACTCCCCTTTTTTTACAATGTCGATAGCACTCCGGATCATGTCTCAGAAATCCATATATCACTCCTCGGCCAGCACCTTCGTGTACTCTTCGAGGAAGGCTTCGAAAATCGTGAGAAAGACATGGTTCCGAACGAGATTCACGACGTCGAAATTCCCGAGAATCTTCGCTTTGAGTTCTGATAATGTTGCATTAGACTCCTTAAAAAGACTCAAAAAGGTGTTCAGCGTCTTTGTGATTCAAACGAGCGGTCCGGAGAGTTCTCTCATTTCAATGACTTCCTCAGGGTTTTTTGGTAAAAAAGCGACTCAATGTCTTCTTAGTTCACCTTCTAACTTCTTCAGAAAGGCCTCCTGTCCACCTTGCAAATCAGCATACCGAATGTCTACGAATTTGTTTTCTGAAACAGAATGTGCCCGAATCTTTTGGTCTACCCTCCTCTGGTAATCCTTAGTAGCTATGTATTCCGCGGTCTTCCCATTACGGTCCAATCAGAAATACTCGATATAGATGTCATAATCCGGAAGGTAGAAGTCTGGCTTATAGGACCTCTTCTGTTTAGTAGCCTCATCAGTATAGAAATGACCCTTCGGCTCGTATTCAGTCCGGATGCCATGAAGCCACAAGTAGTTAGCAATGATAACCTCTCAGTAACTCTTGACTGTGAGATTATACTCTCCATTCCTTAGGAGTGTCCGATAGGTTTTCTTGGTGTACTGGTAATAATCGTTCAGGCTTTCGAACTTAGAAACAGCGACCTGAGGAGTATTGTAGTAGAGAATATATTCAGAAATAAACTTCTGGACGACCGAATTCGTCCGTATCGTATCAAACACTTTTTTGAGAATCTGCATCTTCTGTGATTCTTCAAGCACCTTTAGATGTTCTGATCCCTTTCCAATGAGTTTATCACATGTCTCGTCTGCCGATTCAGATGCAACACGCTGGTCAAGTATTCTTTTTCAGAAAGCATGAAATGTAGTAATCGTATTTCTTAAGTAGTCCTCATCGTGCGGAATGTTTGCCTTTTTGAGAGATGAAACGATTCGATTCATCATGTCCATCTGAGAACGCTTGGAGAAAGTCATTACCAGTATCCGATCAAGTGATACTCCTTGGTGAGCTACCAGGTGAAGCACCTTGCTCTCGATAGTCTTAGTCTTCCCAGTTCAGGCACCGGCGTTAACAAGTGTTGCATCCTCATTACAAAAGACAGCATCAAGCTGTCGGTCAGTAAGTCAGAACCCATTCTCATCAAGGTCTGCAAAGTATTTGGCGTACTTTTCCTTACAGACAAGAATATAGCGGTCATTGAGTCACTTGCAGAAATCCTTGTTTTCAAAGAAATCAAAGACAAGCGGATAGATGGAGACCAGTTCTTGCCGATACTCACGTATCGATTCGAAGGGGCCTGATAATTCCTCTCTCAGCCCCTCATATTTCTTATGATTCAAATAGCTTCATTTCAAAGCCATTGACAGCGTATCGTTTATATCCTTCGCTATCACGATAGACTCTTCAATCCTTTTAAGTTTCTGTTTGTTTCTTTGAATGCGGAAATTAATGAATTTGAAAACTCAGAAAGTCAGCAGCAAGACGCAAATTATATAGATTGGAGTGCTGATTTCTATCATTATGCTACTAGTTTAGGATTGATTATTTTCAACGGTAAAATATCGGCATTTATTTAGAATTTTCAGGAGAGTATGTCTGTTTTTATTTACTACAAAGGGATAATGCCACATTTTTAGGCCTCCAGCAAGAAAGAGGGCAGTTGTACACACAGGTATGGATTTAATACTCGAATAAGTCCACTTAGTACTGATTTTTACAGTTAATTTAGCAACTTCTTACAAAGGTTCGAATCCTTCTTCCCTCAACTCCGCCGAGCTACTTAAAAGCCCATCCTAGCGGACGGGCTTAACGTAGCTGATTGGCTGGGATAGAAGGATTCGAACCTTCGAATGGAGGATTCAGAGTCCTCTGCCTTACCACTTGGCGATATCCCAAAGCGGGTGGATAATAGGGAAAACTTTACGAAAGGCAAGAAAAAAGGAGGTTCAAATCGCCCTCCCCCTGTCTCAGGTTACATCTGTTCGAGGAATTCGCGCAGAGCAATAATCAAATCATCATCCGGAATTCCGTTTCCGCGTGTTTTCTCCAGAAGCCACCGAGCTTTTCGAACATTTCGTTCATGTCCCATCGGAAGACCAAGCTCAATCAAATAATATTCATCTCGAAGTACGTAGTCGAACTGGTTCAAGTGTTGATCTTCTACCATGGAAATTCGGAGCGCAAGCTCCTGCTCGGTATCATTGAGGTCAAGCACGCTTTGAGCCTCATTACTAAAACGGAGTCTTGTCTGAGAAGACACTCTCGAATCGCTTCTCGGCCCAGCAAGTGCTTTGGATAGAGCTCGAGTTTTTGTCTTTTTCGGGGTGTGCTTCACAGAATCATTCGAGGCAGACGGAGAGAACACATCAGAAGCAATAGAGAGAATTTCATCCTGGCGGGCTCGAACATGAGGGATAACGTAGCGGTGGGCATTGTAGGCATCCCATACGGCATTGAGCTTCCCTGCTCCAAATGCTAGCAATGCCTCATTTCGGGAATCTTGAACAAAACGCTCCAAGAGTTTCGCACGAGCAGCAGGATAATCCGTTTGCCCTGGTCGGCAGCCTGATTCCGCAAGTCTGTCATACTCAGCATCCACGCTCGGCTGTCGGAAGTGGACTATTGCCTGCTCAAGCATCCAAGCACGGAAATCGGGATATTGTTTCTGAATCTGAGTCTCAAAATCAAGGAGCTTGAGACTTTCTCCTCTTGAAGCATCGGCACGAACGGCTATTTGCGGTGGCATGGATGAATTATACCTATCTACCCCCTGTATTGTCAACTATTTACTTTTGTTGAGCTCGCGTTGACTCCCTCGCATGGTTCCCCTATAATCAGTTCTTCACTCTTAGCTTCTCTTATGCTTGCGAATATTTTTTACGGACTTCTGCTTTTTGCGGGAGGAGTTCTCATTCTTCGATATCGAAGAATAGTCCACGACTGGACCGGAGGCTGGTGATGGGCAGAGCATTATCTCTGACGAGGCGGAACCTTCACGGCCCTCTCCCTCATAGCCTGCATCATGATGGGACTTGGAGTGGCCATGCTCTTCGGCAAGGTCAACCTTCGCTCGCAGCCACTCGTTCCAAACGAAACCACAAACCTCAATCAACCATCCGAATCTCCTTCATCCCTCACCCCATAATCCAAATGAAACGCTTTCTTGCCCTCTTCCTCTCCATTCTCCTTCTCTGAACTGGTTCTCTCACTCCTCAGGCTTTTGCGAAGCCAACCGCAGCCAAAAGCAACATCGTTGCGGAGCTTATGCGCAAGCCAGCAAAAAAAGTCCTCACCGAGCAGGAATTGTTCATTACTATGGTGGATGTGATTGCGGAATACGGAGAAATTCCCGCAAGCTACCAACAGATTCACCTTTCGATACCAGGAGTAATCGCATGAACCCGCCTCTACAAAGCGTACCAAAAAGCGATATACATGGATATTCTCAAGCCATCTCAGCTTCCACTCTCACTCAAGTGAGTTGCGACGCACAAAAAGATGGTAGAGCTCACCAATCTCTTCTACGGGGAACGAGTCGATGGGAAAATCCTCGTTGACGGATCGGAGCTCACCGCCATCAAGAAAAAGCTCACCTACGATGATATGGTGTTCTATGCCGGGAACTACCTCGCCTCCAAAGGGAAGAATGCCCCACTTCAGAATGCCCCTGGATACGATATCCTCGCTGATGCGTATCGCCGTCTTCTCACGGAACACATAGACCATGAGAAGATAGATGAACGAGCACTCATCCAAGGAGCCATATCTGGGATGGCCGATGCAGCAGGAGATAAATACACGACCTACTTCCCTCCCGTTGCCGCACAAGAGTTCAGCGATTCACTCAATGGAGAATTTGAAGGAGTGGGAGCCTATGTAGACATGGCTAAGCCAGGAGAGCTCATGATTACAGGTCCAATTCCAGGAAGTCCCGCCGAAAAAGCAGGCCTCCTTGCAGGAGATAGAATTATCAAAATAGATACTTTTGAAGTCACCAAAGACACCGCTCTTTCTGACGCAATTCGGAAGATAAAAGGTCCTGCTGGAACTCAAGTGAAGCTCACCATTCTCCGAAATGGAGACACGATTGAGAAGCAAATCGAACGAAAAAAAATCAAAATTGACCTCGTTACCTACAAAAAGCTCGATAGTCAGAATTCATATATTCAAATCACTAGCTTCGGTGCAGGAACTACAGAAGGATTTATCAAGGCAGTCAATACCATGACACAGGATGGGACACAGCGACTCATCCTCGATCTTCGAAATAATGGCGGAGGGGATCTGCAAGAAGTTTCCAACCTCCTCGACTACTTCGTCCCTGCAGGAGAGGCAAAAATTGTAGTAAAAGGTCTCACCTCTACAGAGAAACTCTTCTCCACTGGACAAGATTCGATTCTCGCAGGCAAAAAAATCATCATCCTCATCAACAAGGGGACGGCTTCCGCCTCAGAAATCCTTGCGGGAACTATTCAAGACTACCTTCCAAAAACCGCAAAACTCGTGGGAGAAACGAGCTTCGGAAAGGGTTCCGTGCAATCGCTCTATCCATACTGGGACGGTTCAACTCTCAAATACACCATAGCAAAATGGTACACCGGGAAAGCAGAGCGAACTATCGATCATACAGGGCTCACTCCCGACTATGAAGTAGAACTCTCGATTCCATTGTATCAAAGTGGTACCGACACGCAGCTTGACTTCGCAAAAACCGTGAACTTCTAACTTGACCACTCCCCAATAATCCTCTACACTCTCACAGTATTTTCTCACTTTTGTATGAAAAAAATTCTCTCTCTTGCGATGAGTCTCCTCATTGCAGCAAGCCTCGTAGCCCCAAGCATGACCTATGCAGAAGACTCAGTTGGCGCAGAAGCACAAATTCTCTCGATGCAAAAAGATGGGGTCAAGGCAGTTCGAAACTTCCTTGAGACCTATATGAACGCTAACTCGAAAGAGACGGGAAACTTCACGCTCTCTGTCTCAGGCGGAGATACTTCCACTTCTGGTAAAGTAAGCCTCTCTCTCGATTCGTACACGTATATTTTGAGCTACCTCAAAAACAGCCAAGACTTCCATGTGAAAGGAAATCTCTCGGTAGACCTAAACAAAGCTGCTTCTCAGCAAAAAATGCTCGAAGCGAAAATTGGGTTTGATGTACGATTTCAGGCCATAGGACAAGACGCGTATATAACACTCACTTCTCTCACATCGGAGCGAACCGCTTCAGATAAACAAATGGAGGACGAGTTTGATTCTGCACTCGCAGAAATCAAGAAGCATGAAGGAAAAACCTACAAACTCCCCCTCGGGAAAACAGGAATAGAAGACCCAATTGCGGTATACAAAAAGATTAATGCCGTTCTCGATGTACTCGATAGTCAGTCTCTCCTTGAATTACAATCTGAGAAAGATGGAGTGTCAACTATGCGATTCAAGCGAAGTACAATTCAAGCACTCAATATCGCCGTAGGAAACAAAAAGAATGCAAACATCTCAGAATTAAACGACTTCAAATCAAGTAAGATCACATTCCAGCAAAAGGATGGAACACAGGTACTTCGACTTGCTGACAGGAAGTCAGTGAAGAATTTCCTTCAGGTTGCCCGAAATAACGGAAGTTACTCTATGAATTTCGAGAATCACACAGGAAACAAACTCAAAGGAAGTGATGTATCTTTCTTTCTCTCTGCCACTTCGGCAACAATTCGAAGCTCTGAGAGAAGCCGATATGGAAGCACTACCTTCTCTCTTGACTGGAAGGATGGTCAGATGTCCTCTAAATTGGTAGATACAAGCAAAGTACCTTCCTACACACGAGGAGTGAAAGGATCCAATGTCAAAACAACTACCTTTGAAACAAGCGGTTCATTTGATCCATGGAATCGAACATGGGATCTCGGCATGAAGTATAATGGAGCTTCTGTAGGACAATTCCAACTTTCAAGCTCTGAAAACGGATACAGCTACAAAGTACAGGCGAAAATCCCTGAACTTGATACACTCCAGATTGATGCCTTTGGCGCAGCAACAATTGAGCGTGGAAACTTCGATATCGTTGCTCCAACACAATTTGAGGAAGTGAAGCGACTCGATTTCTAAGAAATTGGACTATACTAACGCTGGATCTGAGAAGAATCCAGCGTTTTTGTTTCTTTCCATCCCTACTCTATGAGCTCTCCCAAAACCAAGAAATCCTCTACTTCTGCATTTCGCAGAAATAGCATCGCGGCAATTATTGTTGGAGTAATTTTTTGATACATTTGGCTTTCGGGTAAACCAAGCCACTCCCCCGCCAATCAACAAACCCCTTCTCGAGAAATCTCTCAAAAAAGTCTCTCTCCAAAAGAAAAACCTCCAACAGAAGACAGGGAAAGTGCAGAAACTCCCCCTTCAGAAGTGCCTTCTCGTGAGAATACCTCTCCTGAGACTCCTCCCGAAAGCGAAGAAGCTCATCTCGTAGAACAAACTGGAGCTTCTTTGAGTTCCAGTGGTACAACCAAGTACGAAAATACTCTCCTTGGGTATAGCTTCGAGATTCCTCGCGGAGCCTACTATGCCGGGTTCGGGGCGAGAGATGGGGCAAGCCATAGTGTGGCGATTACGACGGGAACTGGGGTAGAGACGTGGACAGGAGCACTTGTCCGAGTCTGGTACTTCCCCAATACGATACTTCCAGAATTCTCGGAAGTGGAATGATCCCTCTACCAAAACCCCGCAACAAACATGAGCTATCTCAAGCTCAGCAAAGGATCCCTCAAAGTTGAGGGAGATCCGGAGTCTCGTATTGTTCAAACAATTCTTGGCACAGCGAAACGCAAAGAAGAGTAGCCTCTCAATCGGTTACTTCGTAACGTACCCTTCCCAGAACTCCTTCCGGAATGCCTCATATCGTCCCTCAAGAATTGCTGATCGAGCTGCTTGAGAGATGCGTATGAGGTATTCTAGGTTGTGAAGAGAGAGAAGTTGTCCGCCCAGACTCTCACCCGCCTTCATGAGATGGCGAAGATACCCGAGCGAATAATTCCGAGATACCATAGTCTCGTATCCTGGCTTCATAGGGATACCACTCTTCTCAAGCTCATGCTTTGCGAGATTTATTTTGAGGTTTCCAAAGCTTGTAAATACCACTCCGTGTCGTCCAAGTCGGGTCGGAAGCACACAGTCAAACATATCAATTCCTCGTGCAATTCCTTCAATCAAATCTTCTGGAGTCCCCACCCCCATGAGATACCGTGGTTTCTGAGATGGAAGTACTGGAGCGATAGCATCAAGTATACGAAGCATATCCTCCTTGGATTCTCCAACAGAAAGCCCACCAATAGCCATTCCGAGAGTAGGAAGTGAACCGATGAATTCGACTGATTCTTTGCGGAGATCTTCATAGATGACTCCTTGTGCTATCGGAAAAAGGGCCTGTTGTGGAAGTCCAGTATCAGCTCGAGTCTTCTGAATCTTGGTATGAGCCTCAATACAGCGAAGAGCCCATCTATGCGTGAGGTCCATCGCCTTCTTTGCATACGCTCGACTCGAAGTTCCCGGAGAACACTCATCGAATGCCATGATGATATCTCCACCCAGATTCGCCTCAATCTGCATCACAGATTCTGGCGTGAACATGTACCTCGAACCATCCAGATGAGAATGAAATCGTACTCCTTCTTCGGTGATTTTGACAAGGTTCTCTTTGCGACGAGCTCCCTCGCCTACGCCAGCTTGACCGAGTGAAAATACCTGAAACCCCCCACTATCGGTAAGAATGGGTAAGTCAACTCCCGCAAACCCGTGCACCCCTCCAAACTCTCGCACCACCTCTGATCCGGGGCGCATTTCCAAATGGTAGGTATTCGCCAAAATAATCTGACTTCCTATAGAGAGAATCTGCTCCCGAGTCAGCCCCTTGACGGTAGCCTGTGTTCCAACCGGCATAAAAATAGGGGTCTGTACGACTCCATGAGGAGTGACGAGTGTACCCGCACGAGCAAACCCATCTCTCGCCTCTACGCTATAAGAAAAACCTTCTATCATCCGGTAACAATACGAACTATATCTTGATATGCGACGAAGATACTCATAAGCATCAGAAGCGCAAATCAAACCATATTTGCCCGAGCCTCGAGCTTCTGTGTTCCCATTTTTCCTCGGGAAAGCCGAGAAATCACAGTATGAATCGTGAGAAAGGCGAATCGTCCTCCATCAAGAGCAGGGAAAGGAAGAAGATTAAATACCCCCAAATTGATACTAATAAGTGCTGCAATCGCAAGAATGAGACTCACTGGGACATTCAAATGCACAAGGTTTACGAAGAGATTCCCCATACCAATAGGACCTGTGAGACTCTTCGTTGCCTCAGAACGTTCCGTTGGAGTTTGTGGATGAACGAGCTTCTGAACAAGATTCCCCAGAAGTTCCAGTGTAAGTTTCGCCTGTCCATAGGTCTCTTGAGCTCCGTGAACTACCGCATCCGTGAAGGAAAACCGGTACACAATCTTTGTATTGTATTCAACGATGTTATCGGAAACATAGGCTCCTATTTTTCCATTCTCTGGAATTACCTCGACCTGAACTGGTTCTGTAGAACCAGAGCGGGTCAGGGTAAATCGAAGTGCTTCGGAAGTGTCTTTATGGGTGCGGATAGCATCAGAAAACTCTCTCGCTCGCTGAATCGGTTGTCCCTGTACCGAAGAAACAATATCTCCTGTTTTGATACCTGATTTCTCTGCGGGAGACCCAAGAATTGGATCAAGCAGCACACCCTCCACCCGAAGAATTCCTCGATCTATTGCCTGGTCATAGGTAGGGACGAGGAGTGTCTGGGTATCAGTGCGGAATTTTGCATTCACCGCAATGGGAGCCATCCCCTCAGGGTGAGTCACCTGCCAGAAGAGTGCTGTGAACAAAATCCACGCAAGAAGAAAATTCATCGCCACTCCCCCAAGCAAAATCAGAGACTTCGCAAAATATCCCTTCTGAGCGAAACTATCGGAATCTTTGGCAGTAATTGCATCTTCTCCTTTGAGACGAACAAATCCCCCTATCGGAAGCCAGTTCAGCGTGTACTGAGTACCTTTGGAATCTTTACCAAGAACGCAGGCTTTCGGAGGAATTCCGAGTCAGAATTCCTCAACGCGCACTCCCGTTTTCCGAGCAGCAAGAAAATGCCCTAACTCATGGAAAAATACAATAACACTGAAGACAAAGAGTGCGAGAAGCACTCCGAAGAATATGGTCATATTATGCGCCTACTTCTCTACTAAAAATCTTCCCGAAGATGCCTCGAATTCGTCCAAGTCCCCCTTTGGTTTTCTTGGATATTTGCTCCTTGATATGATCGAACAGATGATTGACCAAATCATCGAGCTTTTTGTAGTCTTCTCGTTCTGCTCGGTAGGTAATACCGTCTGCTTCGAGATGAACAGAACCGGCAAATTTCCCTTTCTTATCACCAGATACCGTTACCACGAGGGAACATTTTGTCCCTTCTTTGTATTTGCGGAGATACGCATCCAACTTTCAGGCAACGTTTTCATCCACGAGTCGCTCGATGACAGAACGATCATTCTCAATCTTCGTGATGTGAATTTTCTTTTGGAGAAGCATAGACGAAATGGTTAAGAAATTGTGGCTGAAGTATAGTCATTTCTCACCCGAGGAGCAAGCGTGAAATTATTAATGATGAGAGGAATGGTTGATTCTCGGCTTTGGAGCTTGTTCCAGTTCTCGCAAATCAACCGTACTAGCATATCGGAGTGCATCCTGAATGCGAGCTTGTTCGTCTTCTGAAATATCTGGAGTGTTTCCCTTTTTTTCGAGATGCTCTCGAACCATCTCCGTGAGAGTATCAAGCAAAAGCTCAAATGGTTTGCGATCATCAACAGGCTCTTCCTCATGATGATGCATTTCTTCGGTAACCGCCTGAATATATTCGACAATTCCCTGCGGGTTTACTGCATCAGCCAAGAAAAATTTCTGATGTTCGGAAGCAATATGCACATGGATATCCCCCTTCCCAAGAAGTGAGTCAAAGAAAGAATCGGATTGAATCTCTATGCCATGAATATGTTCATACGAAAGGTAGTGAATATCTCCCGTAAAGTACTTCCATTCAACATCGATAATACCTCTATTCGTAATGAGCCAAACGTCATTATACCAATCAAATACCAAGTACACGATACTGAGATATATGCTTACCAAGAATAGCTCAAAATACGCAAGAGGGAGAAAATCGGCTATGGCGAAAGTATTCTGAAGATAAAAAAACACCGGCAGTACTCCTCCAAAAAAACACCATAAGAGAATGGTATCGATGATAAGGATTGGATGACGGTGACACACAAACAAAAGCTCCTCCCCTTCGGAGAGATATTTGGCAAAGTAGATGTCGTCGAACTGATTCATGGGAATGAGTATATTGTCGAGTATGAGGAAATCAAAAGTGGAAAGAAAAACCCTCCGAGAGTTCTCCTTGAAATCTGGAGGATACCTGCCATACTGATGTATATAATTTCTTCCTAAAAATGAATACCTCCTCGAGTCAGAAACCTCTTTGTACCAATGGATTTACATTGATAGAGATGGTTGTGGTGATTACCATTCTCATACTTCTTACTACCGCAGCCTTTGTATCGTACTCGGATTATTCAAGCTCAGCTCGTGATTCAAATCGAGTCTCAGATCTATCGGGATTCTACGGAGCACTTGAGACCTACAAAGCAAAAGTAGGAGAACTGCCAGACCCAAGCTCTGGTGTAAGCGTCCTTTCTGGCTCGACAACGGAACTCGCGAAGCAGGGCTATCTTGGAACGGATATTCTTGCAAAAATAGGAGTAGATAGAGGAGGAGAAGATCCAAGAAGCGGACTCTACTATACCTATCTCGTAAACTCGAATAAGGATAAGGCTCAGTTGCTTGGATTTTTTGAGGGTGCAGGATTTGAGAATAAACTCGCTTTCGGAGTAGTACCTCAAGCGTATGCTCTCTCAGACAATTCAACACTCTTTCCTGCAACCACAGGGAAAAAACTCGGAGTATTTCTTCTTTCTGCAACCAAGTCCCCTATTCAAGAAGCATTTTCGGGAAGCGTAACCCTTACGTCTCTCGTAAGCTCAGGCACCATCATCTCTGGCTCTTGTCTTTCACTTTCAGGCAGTACGACATCCTCAACTATGACAGGAACACTCACCCTCACGGGAGGGACGAATCTTGCTTCATGCTATGTAAGTACAAATTACTGTATTGTTGGAGGTAGTACTTCGTGTGTAGCAACAAGTGCAGTCGTGAATCCATATGCTTCTTGTACCTCCGCATGACAAACCTATACTGGAACAACAACTTATCCAGGATGTGATGAAGCAGATAAGATAGTCTGTACTGGAAATGGGGTAGGGTATACATGGGCAATGTGCAATGTTGGATCGACTTCTCGTTACTACTATGGGAATCTTTTTCAGTGGTGACGTAATACTCCTTTTGTACCAGGTAACTCCGGAGTTCCTATATGAACTACTACTCAATGACCACTCTCACTTATTGCAGCAAATGCTACCAGTAATTTCATTACAAGTTATTCATGAAATTATGATTGGTTAACGCCACAGGATAGTAACAGATGGTGAGCATCATCCAACCCCACTACCATTACTTGGGTAACTGCTACAAATGAAAATCAAGTTCTTATGCGATGACCGTGTTCAGATTGATACCACGTACCAACCCAGAAAGAAGCTATAGACATTAGACCATATTATGCCAATATTAGTGGCCTTGATAGGGTTAGTATAAATTACTATAACTGAGTGTTCGATAATCAGAATTCCGATTCATTTTTGTGGCTTTCTTCACCTTCTTGAGTAGAAGGTACCGTTTTGAGAGCATGATTTATATCTAGCATGTCTAGAGCATATGGCTTTGCCGTCCGTTGTCTCAAAAACTAATCAAGCCTCCATATCCCTATTTGACGCTCGGTTTTAGATTTGTATACTCGATTCACTATTTTCAACAGCATTCTATGCTCAATTTCAAAGGTATTTTTGAATTCTTCTTCAAATCGTTTGTCGTAGCAAGAGACATACAAATGATTGAGCGACTCAAACAAGATGGTTTCGAGAACGTGCTTCTTATCAAGCGCTCTTGGCTCTATGGGCTTGCCTCGCTCTTTTGGCTCATTCCATTACTCATTGTTGGTGGAGTAAACATATTTCTTATACTGAAGCACTTCGATGGAAGTGGCTTCTGAGTGACTCTCTCTATTCTTCTCGGACTCAACATCGTTTGGACTATTTATTCGTGTATTGCCTACATTCTTGACTATCGAACCTCGTACGGAGAACACGCAAAAACTTCTACAAGCTCAGAACTTCTCCCCTACCTTGCAGAAGCTGACAAGTCTTTCATCCGATGTTTCAATCAACTCCAATTTAACTTCGTGTTCTTCTGCGGAATCATTGTTATATACTTTGTTCACATATTTTTCATTGCAACTGACTTTGAAGTATTCTTCGCATTTCTCGACGTGGTATGTATCGCATTTCAGCTTGGAGTCATCCGACGACTTATTCATCTGATGATTGACCTAGAAATGGATTTTAATGTTGTGGTGAAAGGGAAATTATTCTTCGTAAACCAGAATGGCGTGTACTCTGACATAAATACACTTGATGCGGATAAGATCAAAAATATTAAATCAAGCTACCCTGGATTCCTCGCATCGTTCTTTCATTATGGAACAATCGAAGTGCTTACGGAAGGAGACGAACTCATGGGACACAATGTTATGCAGTTTGTTGATAGACCCGAGCGTACCGTAGAACAAATGAATGCTCTCCTGAATTAATTCAGAACTCACAAAAAAACACCCGCGAATACCACGGGTGTTTTTTGAGAGAAGAATTACTTTCGGAGCTCCAATCGTGCAATAAGTGTTTCATATCGCTGTGCATCCTTCTTCTTCAAGTAGTTCAGAAGCTTTCGGCGCTTTGCAACCATGAGAAGAATTCCTCGTCGTGAGTGATTATCGTTTTTGTGGATATTGAGGTGATCCTTGAGTGTCTCGATACGATCCGTGAGGATAGCAACTTGTACTTCAGGAGAACCTGTATCACCCTTGTGCTGAGCGTATTGCTCCATAAGGGATTTTTTTTCTTTTCTTTCCATAAAGGGTATTTTAGAAATAAACAGACCGGAAAATACACCAGTCGTGCGAGAGTATAGCGATAGCTCCGATTATAGCAAAAGAAGTTGTTCTAGCGTTTGAAGTTCTCTCGAATTCTTCGAAATATTTCCTTCTGAATATCAGGAAATCGTCCTGACTTCTTGGCGAGCATGAGAAAATCATCCCGATGAAGCGAGAGTGCTCGCAACATGGTGGAAGATCGGATAGTTGCCGTACGAACATCATTGGTAATGAGTGCTATCTCACCAAACATATCACCAGGACCGAGACGAGCTACTACTCGTCCTTCCTTGATAACTTCCACTTCTCATTCTTCTATAAAATATGCCCGGTCATCCGATTCATCTCACTCACGCATGACAATTTGTCCCGGATCAAAATCGACCGGATCACACATAAGAGCGAAATAGTTTACTTCGTCGGGTTCAAGTCCCTCGAAGATATAGAGGCTGGGGTTGATAAACATGAGTCTATAGTAGCAGAATTCTTCTACCATGCAAGTTGCGAATATTGATACGAGGCATACAATCTCGGCATGCAAATACAAAATATTGATCTCCGTTATGGAAACAGGAGAGTTCTCTCAAATGTATCTCTCACCATTCAGCCCGGAGAGTTTATCTTCCTTATTGGTGCCTCATGAAGTGGGAAGACAAGTTTTATCCGAGCACTTGTTGGAGAACTCCCCCCTTCTTCTGGAAAAATCATCACCGATAGTGGCGAAGATCTCTATACACT
This sequence comes from Patescibacteria group bacterium, assembly GCA_031539165.1. GTDB lineage: Bacteria > Patescibacteriota > Gracilibacteria > BD1-5 > UBA2023 > CAIVSN01. The sequence goes on from JAVKLK010000025.1 coordinate 45,169, forward strand.
TGGGCGAACTGGACTCTCTCTCTATCGCCGAAAAATAGGAGTCGTCTTCCAAGATTTCAAACTTCTTGAATCAAAAACCGTCAAACAAAATGTGGCTTTTGCCATGGAGGTATCAGGGTATTCTGATTCGGTTATTGAACGGAGAATCCCAGAAGTTCTCACAGAAGTAAGTATGCTCTCGAAGAAAGAATCTCGGATTACCATGCTTTCTGGAGGAGAGGCTCAACGCATCGGTATTGCACGAGCCCTCATTCATAATCCAGATATCATCATCGGAGACGAGCCAACCGGGAATCTTGATCCTGATAACGCGGCAGAAATTATGACTATCTTCGACCGGCTGAATCGCGAAGGGAAAACGATTATTATTTCAACGCACGATAGTACACTCGTAGATAAGATGAAAAAGCGAGTGATTGAATTTGATCGATGAACCGTTGTTCGAGATGTTGCATCTGGAACATACTCAAAATAAACAAACCCCCTCTGTTTCTCATGAAGCATCTCAATGAAAATCTCACGCATAAATTTGTAAAACGAGGTTCCTGGCTCTACCTCTTCGCCTTCCTTACTGGTCCGATAGGATATGCCATAAAAATCATCATCTCTCACGATCTCAGCGTGCCAGAACTGGGTATTCTCTATGGAGTACTGAGTTTCATCCTTCTTATTGGAAGTCTCAATGATCTCGGAATGGTGGAGAGTTTGAAATTCTTTGTTCCGAAGTTTCTTGGTGAGAATAATCTCAAAAAGGCAAAAGCATTCTTCGTATACGGAGGGACTGCTATGCTTGTCATGAGTTTATTTACCAGTCTAGTTCTTTATAGTGCTGCAAACTGGCTTTCGGAGGTATACTTCCGAGCCCCAGAAGCTGCGATGATTCTTCAAGTATTTTCGATATACCTTCTCATATCCAATATTCAGCATTACTTCTCCGCAGTATTTCTCATATTTCAAAATACAAAATTTTCTCAGGGATTGGAAGTGATACGACTCGCCGTATCTCTCGGATTTGCGGCGCAAGCATTTTTCGTGGGACACGGAAATCTGGAGTTCTATACAGGAATTTGGAACTATGGAACCCTTGTTGCAAGCATCATAGGAGGATGGTTCGTTTGGAAGCTTCACCTCAAGGAGTTATTTCTCCAAGTACCCTTTGAATTCTCGAGAGATGATTTTGGGGAACTTTTCACCTACAGTACTTGGGCACTGCTCGCCAGTAATGCCACCTTCATTCTCTCACAAGTAGATATGCAAATGCTTCTGCTCATGAAGGGGCCGAGTGAAACGGGAATATACTCAAACTACTTGAGTCTCATTGCTATTCCATTCATTGTTTTAACTCCGATTATCGGGTTTATTTTTCCTGTGGCATCTTCCTACTTCGGAGCAAATCAGCCAGAAAAAATACGAACCATCGCCAGTGTATTTAGTAGAATATTTGTCCTGCTCTGACTTATGGTAATGGGAATGTGTATTCTCTATGCGGGCGATCTCTGAACATTCTTTTTTGGAGAGAAATTTGCCCGATCGGGAGAGATTCTCTACTGGAGTATTGGATTCATTATTTTCAACTTCCTCCTCCAGGTAAATTTCAACTTACTCGCCGCCATAGGACAAGTTCGGAAGCGACTTCAAATAGTACTCGTCTGACTTGTTTGCAATATATGCTTCAATGCCATCGGAATATACTATGCTGGCGCGGCTGGGTCAGCTCTCGCTGTTGGAGCATCTTGGGCAATTATTTGGTACTTGAGTGCATCCGCAACAAAGGAATACCACACTCCTTTTGCGTGGAAAATCTTCTTGAAGAATATGAGTATCTTTTCAATTCTTACAGGAATTCTCTGGTTTGCTCCCCGGCACATAGAACAGCTCTGAAAATTAGGGTTTCTTCTCAGTCTCTTTCTTTCTGGTATTGCTTTTGCCCTGACTTTTGCATACATTAACCGAGATGATATTTCACGAATCATTCAAACCCTCAAAAAACCAAGCACATGAATCCAATAGCGCTTCTTGGAACTCTTTCCATTCTTCTCTTCTCTCTTCCCACTCTTCTTCAATATTATAGAGGAGCTTCTCATCTAGAAACGTTCGGAGGAACATGAGCCTTGAGTTATTTCTTGCTTATGCTCATCCCCCTCGTCGTATACTTCGTCCTCTGGGGTCGAAAAGAGTGATCTCGTATACGACTCATCACGGCAATTGGGTACTTTTTCTGGGTTCTTCTCCTTACATCAGTATTCACTTTCTCTCGAATAGGAAGCACCTCTATAAGCGGGGTAGTTTTATTCTTTTCTCTCCTGAAGTATACCATACTTCCTCTCATTATAGGAATCGTGAGTCTTGGTTTCGGAACATGGGTACTCCATCGGGTCAAATTATTCGAATCACTCACTCCCTTGCTTCGGATTCCTGCAGGACTTGGAATCGGATGGTCACTCTTTGTGCTCACACTGAGTATCGCTGGGTTCTTTGGTTGGTATACTCTATTCGTATTTTATGGGCTCATTGTAGCATTGTCAGCCCTATCGTACAAAGAAATCGGAAGAGCATGTGCTGATTTCTGGAAGAGCGAATTCGTTTCAGAAAAAACATCATTTCCCATTCTCCACCAGATACGATGGTGGCTGAATGGAGGACTTCTCCTTTCTCTTTATGCGGTGCTCTCGAGTAATCTGGTGAACATCGTGCGTCCCTACCCTATAGGTTGGGATGATCTCGGAGCGTACATGAACTTCCCGAAGTTGATGGCTTTTGCAGAAAGTACGGGGCATCAATGAATCGTATTTTGGCAGACATTCACGGGGATATGATTCCTCCATGAAAGTGCAACACAAGCATTTTTCTTGAATAGTTTTGGAAGCATTCTCGCAATAATCGGAATCTGGACAGGAGTGCGATACTTGACCCAAAAAGGAGGCCATATCTTCTCGCTCCCACTCTTTGCAGTAACGGTCTTCACCTCGTTGCCGATGATAGTGTTTCAACAAGCAAAAGACATGAAATTGGACTCCTGACTCATGGGAATTTCTCTTTTGGCACTTCTTTTTGTATTTGAAGGGTTCCGTCAAAATCATCGCTGGCAAAGACTCGGAATCTACTGTATCGCCGGATGACTCATGGGAGTGGCATTCTCGATCAAATTCACCTCCCTTATGCTCATTCTTGGGGCCCTTGGAATGATTTGGTATCGAGCGGGGAAACTTCTCTGATTCCTCGGATATATTGCGATATTCATTGGATCTTTTACGGGACTTCGTCTTTGGAACTTTCTCAATATTAACTACCCTCAAGACAACCCTGGAGCACTCAATATGTTCTCCCTTGGAATGATACTTATAGGAGTAGTCTGCATAGGAATCAGTCTCAGGAAAAAGAGTGTTTCTTTGTGGAAAGAGTACGGAATCCTTCCAACAGTTGCCCTGCTTATCGGAGTGTTCACAACACTCCTGCCTTGGGCTATCAAAAATAGTATTGAGGCTCTTCCAAATAGCCTCAATGTTGCATCTATTCTTGGAGGAGATGTACAGCCATTTGTGGCAGATTATACCACAATTCACAGTCCAGAAACACTGAAAAAGATAGAAGAATCCACTCAGAAAAACCTGATTAGTTCAACAGGAACTACGCAAAATGAAGATTTGGGGAGATACTTCGGATACGAAGGTGGCATAAATAACTACCTCAAACTTCCTTCGAATCTCACATTTCAAAAAAACCAAGATGGAGAATTTACCAACATAGGGTACCTCTTCCTTGCTCTCCTCCCCTGAGTTCTTTTGTTTCGGCTCAAAAAAAGAAGTAGCCTAATCCTCTACGGAGCGTATCTCATAGGACTCTTTGTTCTCTGTTTCTTCTCAGATGTACCATGGAGCTTGCTGGGAAATGTGAGTATTACTCAAATACTCTTGCACATATCTGTTCCGCTTGGTTATGGGGTTATCGTAGCCCTCTGACTCACTCCACTCATAGCGCTCCATCTTGATTCAAAAGAAGTGCTCGATGAAGACACTCCAGAACATGAAGCAACAAGAAATTTTTGCTGGTTCTTCAGCTTCATGAGTCTCTATACCATACTCTTTGTCATTGCAGCCTTTGGAATCGTCTGGTATGGAATTGTGATGTATTTCGGATTTCTCGCAATCTTTGCATACTGCACATCCGAAGAGCTCGAACCAAAAATGAGCGCTCGGTTCATCCTCTTTTGTTCGCTTCTTCTCTGCATAATCCTCCCTCACTTTATTCTTTCGTGTCTGCCTCACGCATGGAATAATCTCCCAAAGGATAGTATGGAGTACAAACTCGGGAATCTTACGGAGGAAGAAGCAGTATTCTCTGGACGTCCGGAGTATATTCCTATTCTCATCAAACTAAACCTCGCGAATCCAAATGAGGTAATACGGGAAATTCAAGAAAAGGCCTCAGGACCAACACGAGAGCTCTTAGGAAAATATCCTGATGCAACGCTTGAATGAGTGCTCTATGTACTCTGAATGGCAGAACAGGTAGGAAAACAATCAAAGCAGCCCGATGGTATTGCCCTCGCGCAAGAAGCTCGTTCACTCAAACAGCTTGCCTTCAAAAGAATTCTTCATCCACCACTCGCCAACAAAAATACGAGTCCTATCTATCGTGCTGGGACATTTCTCACGTACTACATAAGCGAAAACAGAAAGCGTTTCTATGAAGACAGTCTTTTGAATAACTTTGATACCTACATCCGAGGGAAAAATATAGATGAATCGATCGAGAATATGAAGCGGCTCGGCATGAAGTATCTCCTGCTTGATCTGAACGCCGCAACCATTGATCGAGATCCACGACACGATTTGAGCCGTCGATATGAAGCGATACTCGATACGGTTCGATCAGGGAAACTTCGACTCATTGCCACAGATTCCCCTTGTCTCCAACTCGGGCTTTCGCTCCCAAAGGATCCAAGCTATCTTCATGTTGCTGGGGTAAACTACAATTCTTACCTCAAGAATGAGAAAGGAGAAGATCGAGTAATCACCGCTTCTGCCAAGCTTAATGTTTGTGCAACAAATCTTGCTCAAATCATCTTTGAGCGCAGAGTGACCGATTCTCAATTCCCCCTACTCAAGAGACTTTCTGATTATGCACTTTCGCAGAATCCAAGCTCAAAAGAAGAGGTAATACCTATCATTCAACCATTCATTAGCAGAACCTGGATGGCTGCTTTTGAGATCCTCCCTTAGCGCCTACTGCTGATACTTCCCTGTCAGCAAATCAACGAAAAAGAGAAGGCTTACTCCCGCTTTCTTGCAGTTTTTCTTTGGATTCTGAAATAATCTCCAAAGCCATTCCATTCCAATTCATCGGATATATTGAGGAGCTCGACTTTCTTGTCATGCCCAAAAATCAAAAAGACCCCCCACTCAAAACACAGCGATATTTCATCGCTTCTCAAAAACAGATCGCATAGACTCAATCCAAAGTTCTTGCTTGGGAGAGCCACGCCCCACCAAAAGAATTGTGGGAGTATTCCCTTCAAGCCATTCTTCTGGAAATTGACTATATCCGTCTATTGCCCTCACCGGAATTCCAAATCGCTCCTTTGCTGACTGCTCGGCTTGTTGTATAAGCTCTGGGGTTGTACCGTACAATATGAGATTCAGTGCGTGCTGTGTGCTATCGGCAACCGTGCGTGATCGTACTTGTGATTCGATAAATTCTGGAATAAAGTCCGTTCCATTGAGATTGGGAATAGCGCGTTTTGAGTATTGCTGAAATTGAAGAATTATTTTCCATGTTGGAATTTCTGGGTGCATTCTGGAAAAGTGGAGAAGACGCAATGCAATACCGTCAGGAAGAAGAAAGTCTGACTCCAGAAGAGCGTTAGCATATTCTTGATTGTTTCACTCCAGTATTCCGTGAATCTTTGCAGAGGCAAAGTATAAAAAATTTACCGAAATAAATCCCTGTTTCTGCCAGAGTATTCCCATATCTCGGATCGCAACTTCCGAAGAATTTTGGTAGAGTTTGGAAAAGATAGCTCATGTTTGCAAAGCCGCACTATCTGGCTGGAAATGCTCAGTTGAATAAGAAATCGGGGTGTCCATTAGCAAGAAATATCAAGAATATGAGGATTGCAGTGAGGAAAAACTATCGTTGGATTTCCCTGTGCATAGAGATGTTCGACGGGAACTTTCATAAATGCAGAGGGAACAAAGTGTCTCTCTACTCGGGCAAGTACTTTCTGCGTACGACGAAGATGAAAAAATTTCCAAAGAAGCCCCGGCAATCGAAGAAGCGTACATTTCTGAACTCAAGAAATGTAGGTATCCCACCGAAGGTCTTGCGGGATTTGTGACTCAAATTCCATATCGGTTGCACGAGCGGCAAAAAAACCAAGATCATGGTAAGTGATGAGAGTTTTCCCCTCAAAAGAATGAATCGGACGAAGTCATACTGGTCCAATAGAACGAAGAATGCTTCAAAGCCAGATATAGTCTGGCTTATAGGTCCGTATCTTGCGCGCAAGTCTCCAGGCAAACCACCAATTTGCCGTAGAAAAAAGCAGGTGAATTTGACGCATCCATGTTGTAGAAGTATTGGTGCTTGCAATACAATCCGTTTTGCAGTTTGCCATCTCAAGGAGTTTTCTTGAACCAGAAATCCATGACTCAATACCGCCAAGCGGAGCACCATAATCGGTCACGAAAAGAATTCTTGAACCTGCTGGAATAAGAGAAAGTGCGTTCTCTAGCCATGCAGCCTGACTGAATCGAGCGGCGATATCTCGCGCCGTATTTGATTGTCGTTTCCAATCGCTTCCAGAGAAGCGATTTTGTATTTCTTGGACTTTTCTCAGGAAAGCTTGCGACTCCTGCGCTCCATTTTGCCCCTCAATCGCATGCTCGGACAAAAGGAATTGTCGGAGACCTCCTTTGTTTGGTGCTATAACAGGAACTCCACTTTCAATCGATTCAAGAGCAGAGAGTCCAAAGGTCTCAAGAAAGCGTGAAGGCATCAGAAGATAATGGATATTTTGGAGAATCTGGCGCACTTTTTCTCCAGAAACATTTCCATAGTAGACAACGCTTGCACCTGCCGATCATCCCCCTTCCTTCGTTCCATCATAAAAACCAGGAAGCTTCTGTAAGCGAGCTATCATTTCTTCGCGCATGATTCCATCGCCACAGATTTCTAGAGTACCTCCCCCCGGATGAGATGCAATATGTTCAGCTAGAGAAATAATATCAGAGAATCCCTTTTCGGGCACAAGACGTCCAACGAAGGCAAAGCGTGGAGCTTTAGCTCGCTCTCTGGCGTATTCTTGGTGTATCATAGAAGCAGATTAAGGCGAGAAGCATGAAGAGGAGAAGAGAGATATAGATTGATTCAAAACTATGCAGAAAAAGATTCATCGTGCACATCCCGATAAAGGCAGCCGCTACAAATATATTTCTCCGTATAAGCATGAGGAGAATACGACCCAATATAGCGACAAACAAAGCAAATCCGATAATTCCCCCTTCAACAAGTTGTTGAATAAACCAACTTTCTGGAATATAGTAGTCCTCTTTTGTTTTATTCTCTCAAACAAACAAGGACTCATTTTCTTCCGGCTGCTGAACAAATCGATACGCTGGACCAGCCGATGCAAGACCAGAGCCAAGAGGTCGGTCCATTGCCCGTTCGATTCCAGTTATGGCTCGTTCAAAGTGCCCCTTCGTCGATCATTCTCTCAAAACAATCTGATGAATTGTTGATTCAAATTTCAGATAAAACAGACCTGAAAGAAGGAAGAAAATCGGGAGTGCCCAAAGAAGGAGAGGGCGAAACTTCTTCCAAATAAAAGGAATATTGAGAAGGATAAGCATTCCAACCCCAGCAATAAATCCAAGCAGGGCACTTCTTGAGTAAGTATAGAACAGAACTCCTATGAGAATAATTCCCCAGAGACTCAAAAGATAGTGATATTTTTTTGCACTTTTATAGTATGCTGCAAGCATTCCAAAATAAAGAAGGATGAAGAATCCTGCCGGATTTGGTCCATCAAATATCCCCTGAAAACGTCGGACATTTGCCTGGTCTATGCCATGGTAAATAGGAATACTTCCTCCAAACATCCAGTTTGAGAGATTTGCCGAGAATCCGAAGTGAAGCAAAATGGTCTCCCCAAAAACCCAACGAACAAGAATTCCGAGCACAAGAGCAAGAGAACCCGATAACAAAAACAATCTCACATAATACATCGGCCTTTCGGCAAGCAATGGAATACCAAACCGAATCGTAAGGAATGCAAGGAGGAATTCGAAGTTATATCTCCCTCCATACGCAAGATGCTCCAAGGGAGATGGATAAAAGAGGGTGACAACCACTAGCCATCCTATATACGCGAAAATGAGAAAATCCAGTCGATTCAGCTGTATCTGAATACGCTTCTTATACCAAGCATATCCGATAATCCCCATCCTGATGGCGAGAAGAATTTCCTTGTAGAGAGTGAATTGTGAAATCCCTACTCTGTATTCCATAAATACCGTAAGTAAGACATGAAATGGAAGCACTACAAGAAGAATGCGGAACAATCTATCAAAGAGAGATTCCAGAGTAAGAGATCGAAGAGACGTGAGAAAGGAAGAAAAGGATACCATGCGAGATTCTACAAAAGAAATGAGATGACTTGCGAATGATACGAAATTCTATACAATCTGCAATTCTCCTATGAATATTGATCTTTCAAAAGTTCGTGCTCTCGATTGAGTACTCAAAAAACCTCACGTAAACAGCACCTGCATCGGATGTAGTGCTTGTGTCGCAGTAACTGGATGAGAATATTTCGAGCTCAACTCGGATGGACTCTCTTGCGTAATACACAATGCAAGCTATGACGAAACAATGGTCGAAGATGCCATTGTCACCTGTCCAGTAAATGCCATCTCTTGGCAACCTTGTGATGAGAATGGGTCCTATGTAGATGGGATTACAGAACACCAAGACGTAGCCTAGTCTAGAGACTTCTTCTTCTCCCGAACCCACTGGCACTATATCGATTCACCTCTGGATTTCGGTATGCCATGGTTTTTGAGATATTCAGAAGTATTCCTACCGCGATAAGGAGGGAAAGAAGGGAGGATCATCCATAGCTCACAAATGGGAGCGTAATTCCTGTAAGAGGAAGAATATTGAGATTTACTCCTATGTTTACGGATGCTTGAGTGAGAATCCAGAGAGCGATTCCAACACAGGTATACTTTGCAAATGGGTCTTCTACTCGCTCTGCCACTCAAAATGCTCGATAGCCAATGACTCAGAAGGCTCCGAGAAGCAGAAGCACTCCGATGAAACCAAGTTCCTCTGCAATTACCGAAAAGATGAAATCTCCTTGTACCTCAGGAAGATATCAGAACTTTTGAACTGATTTTCCAAATCAGAGACCAAAGAATCCCCCACTTCCTATTGCTATGAGTCCTTGTTTTGTCTGGAAGTTGATGCTTTGATTCTGTATAGATGTTTTATTATCCGAAAGGAAGTTATCAATACGCTCAGTTACATAAGCAAGCTTCCCTGTTTTATTCTCCATTTTTCCTACCGTATACACCCCTGCAGCAAACGTTGCACAAATCATGGCGCTCACGAGCAGGTGTCGTATATTTCCTCCAGCAACAAAAAACATTCCTATCGCAATCGGAGTAATCAGAAGAATCGATCAGAAATCTGGCTGAAGGGCGAGCAAAAAGACAATCACTCCCAGAAGACTCATATAGGGAATAAATCCATTCCACATATCTGAAACTTGCGTTCTTTTCTTTTTAAGAAAGCTCGCAAAGTAGAGAATTGCTGCCAGCTTCATGAATTCAACTGGCTGAAGCTGAAATGGAAGAAATGGTACGTCAATCCATCATTTTGCCCCATTATGCACTACTCCAATAGAGAGGGCGGCAATAAGAAGAAGAAGTCATCCGAAAAATATATGTTTCGCGTATTTTTCAAAAATTTGATACGGAGTTTTTGCGACAAAAGCGAATATAACGAGCCCAATGAGTACGTGGGATATATTTCGAAGCAAGTAAAAATGATTGTTTGGATCTTGCAACTTCCCAGCACTTACCATGAGAGAAGTAACTTTGTACGATGGGTATACACTCACCGAACTAATCATAATCATTCCGAATATAATGAGCCCCAGTACTACGAAGAATATAGTATAATCAATGGTTTTGGTCTGCATTTAGAACAGAATAGATGGAATGTAAAAGCGAATGAGTGGAGCAAATGAAAGGAGCATACCCTGAACGATTTGGATAGCAATCAAAAGAATCAGAGGAGCAAAGTCGAGCCCAAGAAACTGAACGGGCAGTATTCTTCGAATTGCCTGAAACATTGGCTGTAAAATTGCGCTAATGAAAGGAATTGCAATGAATACACCCAAAAGAGCGACCCAAGATAAAATAATCTCAATGAAGATGAGCCACTTGAGTAACTCAAGAAAAACAAAGAAAGGGAGAATAAGAAGTTCCATACACGCGAATGATATGAAAAAGTTGGAGAGAATCAAAAAAACACGCTATTTGTCGATAAAAAAATCCCCCTCTTTCAGGGGAATTTTTCTAAAGAAGTTCTTTTGAAAGAGAACTAAGCCTTTCGAGATCGTACAAAAGAGACAATCGCAAGAGCTACAAGAGCAGCAAGTACCAAAAGAAGTGTTTCTTGTGTTCCAGTTGCTGGAAGAGTTCCATTTGTAGCAAGAGCCCCAGATCCTTCAGTAGGAGCTGCATTGAGAGCTACTTCAGCACCAGATCCAGTTGTACCAGATGCGGTAGCGGCAGTTGCCATCTTTACAAGATTTGCGGTTGTTGTAAATTCCTTAATAGCGTTAACCCCCTGAGAAATAGATGCACCACTCGTATCCTTTGCCTGAATGACTACAAGAGAGTAGCTTGAAGACGGATCAAGCGGAGTGCTCAGAATAACTACTGCACGAGATGCATTTGCTGAGTCTGTAGCAATTGACTGTACTACAACAGACGATGTGTCCACTGTTTTTGTGAGTTTCACGCTCACTGGAGTCGTAGGACTCAAAGGAGAGCTGAAATCAACGTGCAATGTCATATCATTTACAACCGTTACTGCTGAAAGCTTGAAATTTGTTGCAGCAGTTGCACCAGAAGCAGAAGTCCCATCAGTAGCAGAAAGAGTCACTGCAAGCTCTTCAGAGTTTGTCGTTGATTCGTTATTTGCAGCATCTACAGCAACAACTGCGAAGTAATATGGGGTATCTGCCTTAAGATCCTTGATAGTCGTACCTGTGGCAGTTACTTGGTCAGACTCCATATCGTATACTGCGTTTGTTTTCCCTTCTTTGAAGGCCTGTGCAACTGATGTCTTCGAGTATTTTACAATATAAGCCTTTGCTGGGGCAACTTTATCCCACTCAAGAGTTACGGAATCAGCCGTCTTAGACACAAGTCGTGGAGCACCAGGAACATTCAGTGCATCCGATGCTGCTGCTCCAGTAGGAGCGGCAGTTGTAGCTGTTGCAGTTGTTGGGGCAGCAAGAGTAGTAGGAGCTGTTGTTGTAGGAACGGCTGTTTCAGTACCAGTTGCAGCAAACGCAGCAAGTGGAGTAAGAGAAGCGAGCAGAAGCCCCGCTGTGAGTATTTGGAGTTTTTTCATAAAAAATAAGGGTAACCAGTGAAGCACTGGATAAATATACGGAAAAGAGTATAGTCGGTTGAGAAATTTTTTGCAAGTATTTTCATGCACATCTCTCTTTCAATAGTTTCTCGTAGGGCTGGTTTTACTCTTACTGAGCTGCTTGTAGTTATGGCCATCATGGCAGTCTTAGCGATTGGCATATCTTCTATGAACTTCTCTACCGTGGGGAATCAAGAAAAAAAGGAGCGCTTTTGAGGACTTATTACCACCACCATTCGATGAGAGGTAATCAAGAATACCTCAGGAAAAGCACTGGTACAAAGTAGCGGCCAGCTTGTATTCCCTACCAAAACAGAGGTTTCAGTTTCAGCGAATAAAATTGAGGTTCTCTACTTCTCTGGAAGTACGAGTTCTCCTGGGAGTGTTATGAATGCTCCATTTTATGGGGATCCAAAGTATAAAATAGTCTCCATCCAAGGCCTGAGAAAGGCAGATGGAAGTGTTTTTTTAGAAAGTTTAAACTCCGGGGCACTTATACTAGAACTCGCAAATGGGAAAGATACAACACTCTATTTCTCTGGCTCAACACGAACTGATCTTTCAAAGGCTGATATCGTGTACGAATACGGGGCCTTCTCAGGAACTGTTGCAGTCGATGCTCGGACCAATGTCATAGAACAAAAATAGTTTTGTCAGTAAAAAAACCACCTCTCGTAAGAAGTGGTTTTTTGTTGCTCTTTATATGCTCCAAAGCATATCCGGAAATCATCCTCTCTATCTTGGCGTTTACCGACTCTTCCACCGTTAGGACGGCAGTACCATAGGCACGACGAAGCTTAACTGCTGTGTTCGGGATGGGAACAGGTGTACCCTTCGCGTAATAAACACCAAGAGAGAGGGGATGAAGATGGGGGAACCGGAGAAGGGGGACTTCTTTTGGTTCGCATTCTCTTTGGATATGCGGGACTTGTACGAAAAAAGGATGATGAGAGACGCGGAAGGCGTGTGAAACTTCTGGGTAACCTATTGCAAGCGTGACTTGGTTCTGGTTCATTGCATGCTACGATCGCATCAAAGCAATCATAAGCGGGTATAAATATCATTCGTGCTATTCGTAGAGCTTGGCTGAAGACATTGCTATCCGTACACCTGCTCCCGATCAACCTCGTAGTCTCCGAGGGCACTTATTGTCTTGCGACAGAGAGATCTCATCTTTAGGTTGGCTTCCCACTTAGATGCTTTCAGTGGTTATCCATTCCGAACGTAGCTACTCGGCGCTGCCAGTAAGACTGACAACCGATACACCAGAGGTTCGTTCATTCCGGTCCTCTCGTACTAGGAACAAATCCTATCAAATCTCTAAACGCTCACAGCAGATAGGGGCCAAACTGTCTCACGACGTTTTGAACCCAGCTCGCGTACCGCTTTAAATGGCGAACAGCCATACCCTTGGGAGCTTCTTCACCCCCAGGATGCGACGAGCCGACATCGAGGTGCCAAACCGCGTCGTCGATGTGAACTCTTGGACGCGATCAGCCTGTTATCCCTAGAGTAACTTTTATCCGTTGAGCGACACCACTCCCACATGTTGGTGCCGGATCACTTTCACCGACTTTCGTCTCTGATCGACTTGTTGGTCTCTCAGTCAAGCAGGCTTGTGCGAATACACTATCTCACCGATTTCCATCCGGTGATAGCCTACCTTTGTGCGCCTCCGTTACGATTTAGGAGGCAACCGCCCCAGTTAAACTCCCCGCCAAGCACGGTCCCCCCAAAAGGGGGTTAGACGTACACGAATGCAAGGGTGGTATCTCAACGACGACTCGGGGAGGGCTGACGCCCCCCTTTCATAGTCTCCCACCTATCCTGCACATGCAGACGTATACGTCAGTGCCAAGTTAGAGTAAAGCTTCATAGGGTCTTTCCGTCTTGCTGCGAGTAATCGGCATTTTTACCGATATTGCAATTTCACCGGGACCATGCTTGAGACAGTGCCCAGACCGTTATGCCATTCGTGCGGGTCGGAACTTACCCGACAAGGAATTTCGCTACCTTAGGACCGTTATAGTTACGGCCGCCGTTCACCAGGACTTAAATTCAGAGCGTTAACCCCTCCTCGTAATCTTCTGGCACTGGGCAGGCATCACCCCCTATACATCCTCTTGCGAGTTAGCAGAGAGCTGTGTTTTTGGTAAACAGTCGCCTGGGCTCGTTCGCTGCGGCCCCACTCCATAAGTGGAAGTAGGGCAGATCTTATCCCGAAGTTACGATCGCTGTTTTGCAGAGTTCCTTAAGCATGGTTTTCCCGTTCTCCTTGGTGTACTCACACCAGTCCACGTGTGTTCGATTTCGGTACGGTTACAGTTTTTCTTCTGAGTGGCTTTTCTCGGCACACAATACACGTAGGGCTTTGGAGCAGTTTGCCTTGCGGCATTCCTTTCCGAGAGTTGGAGCTTTTCCTTATGTGATATACGGATTTTCCTATATATCAGGCGTCGCTCTTCCTGAGGGTATCTATTAACCTCCCCGTGCACCATATGCGTCCCCACCTCGTATAACGATACGCTGTAGCGCAGGAATATTAACCTGCTCTCCATCACCTTCCCCTTTCAGGTACGGCTTAGGACCGGCTCACCCTACCACGACTGACGTTGGATAGGAAACCTTGGACATTCGGAGACGAAAGTTTTCATTTCGTTATTCGTTACTCATACCAACATTTTCACTTCTCGTACCTCCAGCAAGGATCACCCCTCACCTTCATCGGCATAGAGAACGCTCCGCTACCACTGCATAAAATGCAGTTTGCGTCTTCGGTAGTATACTTAAGCCCCGTTGAATTTTCGGCGCGAGATCACTCGACCAGTGAGCTGTTACGCACTCTTTGAATGAGTGGCTGCTTCTAAGCCAACATCCTGGTTGTCTTAGTAACCTCACATCCTTTACCACTGAGTATACATTTTGGGACCTTAGACAGCAATCTGGGCTGTTTCCCTTTTGACAATGGCGCTTCTCCGTCACTGTCTGACTCTCCATGTTCGGGTACCCGCATTCGAAGTTTATCAGGATTTGCCAAGTCTTGCGACCCGCTAGTCCTATCAGAGCCCTACCTCGGGTACTTAATTAATGGAGGCTATACCTAAATATATTTCGCGGAGAACCAGCTATCTCCCAGCTCGATTAGCTTTTCACTCCTACCCACACGTCATCCAGTAGACTTGCAGCTCTAATTGGTTCGGCCCTCCAGTGTGTGTTACCACACCTTCAGCCTGCGCATGGGTAGCTCGCTTGGGTTTCGGGTGAAGTGCATGTGACTCAGTCGCCCTATTCAGACTCGGTTTCCCTTCGGCTTCGGGTGAACTCTCCCTTAACCTTGCCACATACAGCTTACTCGTTGGTCCGTTCTACAAAAAGTACGCCGTCACCTTTCGGCTCCGACTCCTTATAGGCACAAAGTTTCAAGATCTATTTCACTCCCCTTCCGGGGTTCTTTTAACCTTTCCCTCACGGTACTTGTTCACTATCGATCTCATACACTATTTAGTCTTGGAGAGTGGTCTCCCCTGATTCACACCGGCTTTCACGTGGCCGATGCTACTTAAGATCGTACGGAACAATTGACAAAGTATTTGGGATACGGGACTTTCACCCTCTCCGGTCCACCTTCCCAGGTGGTTCTCCTATACTTTGTTTCATGTCGGGGCTTCATACGGCCCCTACATACGTCTTGCAACCCTCGCTTGTGCAACGCTGTATGGCTTACACACAAGGAGTTTAGACTGATCCCGTTTCGCTCGTCACTACTCGGGGAATCTCATTAGATTTCTTTTCCTCGCTTACTAAGATATTTCAATTCGGCGAGTGTCCACCATTATAGGTAATACGGATTTGCCGTATTGGGTTCCCCCATTCGGAAATTCTGGAGTATAACGCTTTTTGACAGCTCCTCCAGACTTATCGCAGTCTTACGCGTCCTTCATCGGATGTATGAGTCAAGGTATCCACTTTGTGCCGTATGTATATTTATACATACGGTAACGTGGAAAGAGGGAAGTATTGCCTCTTTGGCTCTTGCGAGCTTTGGGAGAGAATACTTCAGTCTCGGGTGCATTCCCAAGATGGTTCAACTCTTTCCTGACCTAGCTTATGATTGATTTGATGTTTTCTTTTTTGTTGATTTGATGTAACAAAACAATGAATGTAAAACCATGTCTTTCAGAACCGCGAGAGCCCGTCTTTGTTTGGTATCTTTGGGATATTTCTTTTCGGAAGAAATAGCTTTGGATACTGTGGAAAGATGGTTCTTTCTTGGTTGGTTGAAATTGTTTTTTACTTGCAATATTTATAGTTACTTTTGTAGTTACACGACGTTCTTCGTATATCTCTCATCGTCTTTTTCTCGTACAAGGATGTTAAGGGGCAGAGGCCTTACCTCACACACCAGAAGACGAAAGAACTTCGGAGAATAAAATGAAGCAGTTCCTCTTGAGAAGGAAGTGATTCGATACATTTGTTAATGGAGATAGTCCATCCGCACGTTCTCGTACGGATACCTTGTTACGACTTAAGCCCAG
>JAVKLK010000026.1:0-5552 GCA_031539165.1 Patescibacteria group bacterium
ATAGCGAGGGTTCATTACAAAGATGCAACCGGCGCATTCTGCGAAAAGAAACGACTTGCGGGAATTCTCTCAAATTCTGCGGCCCTGCCAGCACGAGTGCTGCTCGATGGATTCTTGGCTACATTGGGGATTTCTGCTGATATTTCTCAATCAAGCCCGCTCCCATACCTCCATCCTAATGCATCGGGGCAGTATACTTCTGGACAAGAAACTATCGGTCACTTTGGAAAAATTCATCCAAAGGTGGCGAAGAACTTTGACCTTCCTGACACGGTTTGGTACTTTGAGTTTGATGTAGAACACATTGCGGTGCTTTCTCGTCAGATTCGGCCGTATGTGGAACCAAATAAATTCCCTAGCATGAGTCGAGAGCTCAACTTTGTCATGGATGAAAGAATGAGCACGGGAGAAATCGCTAACCGTATTGCGGCAGTGGATGGACGAATTCACTCATTGTGCGTTCAGGATGTATACCAACACGAAAAAATCGGAGCCGGAAAGAAATCCGTTACCTTTGGTTTTGTCATTGAAGATCGTACTCAAACTATCACCGATGAGGACGCTCTTGAGGTGCAGAATTCCGTAATACAATCTCTGGCACAAACAGGCATTCAACTTCGAAGCTAATTCCTTCTCATTTTCTCGTGAACGAAAAACAGACGCCCACTGATTACACACTCGCGGATATTATCGTGGAGGAGGTAATCGATGAGGCTGCGGCATACATGGCGGATATTCCTAAGGAAACGGTAGCTCGGGAAATCAACCGAGCGTATCTTTTCGCGCGCAAAGCACACGAGGGTCAGTTCCGAAAGTCAGGAGAGCCGTACATCACTCATCCCGCGGAGGCGGCGAGAATTCTTACCATGCTCCGACCCGATCTTGTCACGCTTCAGTGTTGTTTTCTTCATGATGTTCCAGAAGATACATCCGTAACGGTTGAGGAAATTGATGCTGAATTCGGACCCGCAGTGGCTCACATTGTTTCGGGTATGGAGAAGCTCTCCAAAGTGAAGTATCGGGGAGAAGAACGAACGGTTGGAAGCATGCGGAAGATGTTCATTGCCATGAGCGAAGATATTCGTCTGATTTTGGTGAAATTTGCCGATAGAATCCATAATATGCGAACGCTGGATCATCATCCAGACCCAGAGAAACGGAAGCGGATAGCCCTAGAGACCCTCAATATCTATGTACCGATAGCGGATAGACTCGGTATCTTTGATTTCAAGGAACTTCTCGAAACAGAATGCTTCAGGATTTTGTATCCAGTGGACTATGTTCGGATTACGGAGGAACTCGAAGAAATGCGAGAAGAACAAGAACTCTTTCTCGGTAAGGCGAGACAGCTTCTTGCAGATATCTGTCCTTCTGGAGTCAAAATGTATGAGATATCTTCTCGGATTAAGTCGCCATACAGTCTGTACAAAAAAATGCAGCGGAAGGGATACGAGTATGTGCGAGAAGTGTATGATCTCTTCGCCCTGAGAATTATTACAGAGAGCGTTCCGAATTGTTACGAACTTCTGGGAGCAGTGCATAATCGATATACCCCCGTTCCCAAGCGATTCAAAGATTATATTGCTCTCCCGAAACCAAATGGCTACCAGTCGCTCCATACGACAGTACTCTGACTTTTGCCTGACTTTCGAAGACTTCCTACAGAGATACAAATTCGCACATACGCGATGCATCGTCAGGCGGAAATGGGGGTTGCTGCGCACTTTGACTACAAAGAGCAGGGTTCAACCATGTCGAAAGATGTATTCTGGGTGAGGGAGCTCAAGAGTTTGATGGAGAAGTTGGAGGATGGGGATTTCATGGGGGAGATGAAGACCAATGTCTTCGACGATAGAATATTCGTATTCACTCCCAAAGGAGCCGTCATCAATCTCCCTAAGGATTCCACACCAATTGATTTCGCTTATGCGGTGCATACTGAGCTTGGAAATCGTCTCGCAATTGCCAAGGTAAATGACAAAGTAGTAACCCTTGATGCACTCCTACACAACGGAGACCGTATAGAAATTGTTACGGATAAAAACCGTCGACCTTCCGTGACATGGCTCTCATTTGTGAAGACTTCCCGCGCGAAAGAAGTGATTCGTTCGGAAATCAATCGAGAACAGCGAGAAATACTCATTATCAAAGGAAGAGCCATGCTCTCCGAATATCTGGAGAAACACTACGGAAAAGGCTTGGATAAGGATATGAGTCTTCTCAAGAATGTTGATGGACGAGTGCTTGATACAAAGGGGAAGGAAGAAGTACTCCTTCAGATTGGAAATCTTTCACGTAAACCAAGTTCCCTTGTTCGAGCGATTTCCGATGCACTTCCTCCGCCAATACGACCAACGACTGATGTGCCTCCGGGGAATGATGCAACCATTCCGGTACCACAAAAGAAACAAGAAGAGCATGGATTCTGAGATCTTCTGATTGGAGGACACCGAGGAATTCCTCATCGAGTTGCTCAATGTTGCTCTCCATCTCCCGGAGATCGGGTGGTTGGTTACTCCAACCGATATGGAGTGACGGTCCATAAAGTAACCTGTGCTTCTGTAAAAAAGGGGACTCTTGATCGACTGCTTCCTGCTACTTGGTCAAATCAGCCAGTCCAAAAGACTCGAATGCGCCTCGAAATTCTTGTGGAGAACAAGATTGGAGTCTTGCGAAAGATTTCGGATATCTTCTATATGATGCTCCTCAATATTGATGAGATTTCTCAAAAAATGGAAGGAGAAAATGGAGAACTCGCTCGTCTTGATTTACTCGTTTCGATAGATGAAGAGGACTACTATCTTTACGAGCGCCTTGTGGAGCGTATGAAGCTTTGAGTCAAAGAATTCCGAGAAGCCCATCTCATTCAGATTCAGTAATTACCGAATCTGATAGAATCGTAGACTATTCTGGAAGAGGGTTTCTTCAATTTCTTCTGGAGATTCAGAGCGAAGTGACTGTATTTTCTCAAGAACGTATCGGGTATAGGAAGGCTCATTTGTTTCTCCTCGCTTGGGAACAGGGCTGAGAAATGGCGCATCTGTCTCGATGAGAATTCTATCGAGAGGAATTTTTGTTGCTGCTTCCTGAATCGAGGGGGCATTCTTGTACGTGACAATTCCACTGAAGCTAAAGAATATGTCGGGAGAATGTGCCAAAAGATTCTCAGCAAAAGCCCAATCTTCACTGAAGCAATGAATAACCGCAAAGCGTATATCAAAAAGTCGAATCGCTTCAAGAGTCTGTTCACGAGCTTCTCTCGTGTGGATAATGAGAGGAAGCGAGTAATCTTTGGCCATTTGTGCCATGCGCCCGAACCAGTACATTTGATCAGCAAATTGAACATCTCGCTCTTCAGGTACCTCACTGAGATAGTGGCAATCGAGACCAGTTTCTCCTATAGCTACCACATGAGCAGGATTTTGCTCTACGAGAGTGCGAAGCTCTTGTTCGAGGAATTCTCGGGAGAGCCTTCCAACACCCTTTTGGGCATCTACCGGATGATAGCCGACTGACGCAAACCAGTTCGGATAGCGTTTTGCAAGATCTATTGCAGCAAGAGAACTTGCGATATCACATCCGATTTGGACACAATGGGTCACTCAGACATTTCGCATGTTTGCTTCGACTTCATCGATTTTTGGAGCAAGAGCTTCAAAGTAACAGTGCGAGTGGGTGTCGAATATCATTTGTAAAATACGAAAATCAAATACTATGGATTTTCGTGTGAAACTCAACCGTATGCCAACATCTTCTTCTCGTCTCCGTCTCAAGAACCGCGACGAGGCGACTCATATCATTCAGGCGGTAGAATCCTTGTATGGAGGAACCATTATAGAGTTGAATTACGAAACCCCTTTCCAGCTTCTTTGCGCGGTAATTCTCTCGGCTCAGACTACGGATAAGCAGGTGAATCGGATTACTCCGCCACTTTTTGAAAGAGTGAGAACTCCCGAAGATATGACTCGACTTACTCTGGATGAAGTAACCCAGTATGTGAGGAGCGTGAACTACTATCGGAACAAGGCAAAGTTCATTCATCAATGTGCGTTTGAACTCATCCATCGTTTTGAGGGGAATATTCCTCAAGATCTCCAAGCCATTCAGATGCTTCCTGGAGTGGGGATAAAAACAGCGAAGGTGGTTCTTTCTGTTTTGTACGATGCCCCCCTTGTAGGGGTGGATACCCATATTCATCGAGTATGCAATCGAATAGGTCTTGTAAAGACAAAATCTCCAGAATGAACGGACGCTGCTATAGAAAAACGCCTTACCCTCAAGCAGAGGGTGGGGATGCATCATCCTTTTGTCCTATTCGGAAGGTATCACTGTACCGCTCGAGCTCCAAAGTGTCAGACCTGCGCCGTAAAAGAATGGTGTAATTTCTTTAAGAAAACGAGCGAAGAAGCTCCTGTATCGCCGAAATATACTTTGAAACGTCAGAAGAAGTAACGGATGCCTGAGCATCGCCGTGAACTACTTTATTGCGTATTTTATGGTATTTCCAGAGAGTTTCTCGGTGGGGAAGTATGGCACTCTTTCGTTTCAGTATCTCTCCGAGAGTACCCGTCTCTCCGAGACTCCGAAAAATCTGTTCCAGAATCCTGTCACATTCAACAATCCCATATCGGGGCTCTATACTTCGAGAAGCCTGAAGCGCCTGAGTAAGGTCTTGGATTGTCTTTTGTTTGAGTCGTTTTCTGGGCATCCGAAATCAAATCCATCCCCAAATAAGGATTCCGAGAAGGAGCGAAAGAATGAGATATTCCATAGGCTCATCCTATTCAACAATTGCTTTGTGCCAATCCAATTTCGGGTATACTCCCGCTTTCTCACTTTATTACTATGGAGTATACGCAGGAGAGACTCTTTTCTTATGCACTTTGGTATACGGGGAAATATCCTGTTTCAACGAAACGACTTCGAGAAAAACTTCATGCAAAATGTTCGAACGCTTCTATCGTTGAGGCGGTAATTGTCGCTATGGAGCCTTACCATAGCGATGCTACCGAAATAAGAAGTTGCATCGAAACACTGGTTCACCTCCGAAAACCGAAAACGGTGATTCGACAAAAACTCCGAATCAAAGGATTTATTCCTGATGAGTTCGAAGCTATTCTTGGTGAGTTCTGAGAATTTGATGATTTGAGTCATTGGATTCCCTCAATGGAGAAACGAGTTCAGACACTCATTGAGAGAGGGAATGGTCCTCGTGTAATTATGCAAGATCTCCTCCAAAAATTCCCCCAGTGGAAAGATGAAATCAAAAAACAATGTAGCACACTCGACGAAGAGGCACTTATTGCTCAATACTGGGCAGATGAAATCCGAACAGGGAATCCGAAGAAGCTTTTTGATACGCTTATCCGAAAGGGGTTTTCTTATGAAGCCGTAACTCGGATTTCAAAATCGAGATAACGGACAGAATCTCCACTCCTTACTTTTTTGCGAAGCTCTGTGGCAGTATTTCCATTGAGTCCAACTTCTCCAAGTCGAATTACCTCTTTTGCTTGGCCACCCGTTTCTACAACACGGGCAAGTTTGAGGAGCTG
>JAVKLK010000027.1:0-2556 GCA_031539165.1 Patescibacteria group bacterium
CCGGAGTCACCCTCACCACTCTTTCGAGTTCTGGATACACCGCTCTTCTTCCTACCTCTGCTTCTGGAGCTTCCTCTACTGGAGCAGCTCTTACTATCACTGGGTCTGTTATCACCCAACTGGTAACAAACTATACGAGTGAGGGGAATAGTGCGAGTGTGTCGAGTGGACCGACTCAGACGTATTCTTTAAATCTCCCAACTCTTTCTTACTTAGGAAGAAATGCGTCGCTCTTAGATACTTCAACAAAAAACTCCATTTTGGCCGGAGGTTCAGTTAATACAGGTCCTATATATTCTGCTATTCAGAATGTATGGACGTATCAAGCTTATAATAATGCTACTTCTACATATACAAAAAATCCAGCTATTGCACTCCTTACGACGGGACAATCCCATTTTTTCACGAGTAATAACTGGGAATCAGCATGGTGGCTAAACAACGGCTCAAATAATTATGGACTCAATGATTTACTAGCAGTCTCTTTTACGGCTCCAACAACTGTATCAACAGTAACAGTAAGAAATTTTGACTCGTATACAAATGATATTCCAGCAACGCTTAATATTGGTGAAATTGTGCCGACAAGTACAACTACCTTTACGGTAAATCCTATTACAACAGTCAATATTCAGAACTATTCTGGCCTTAACTCAGGTATTACTGCAAACATTGGAAAGAGTGTTCAGGGTTTAATATTCTGGATTACCGTATCATCTAATAGTGGTTGATGGGCCCGTATTGAACATATACTTCTTCAGTAAATCCCCTTGCAAAACGAAATCAGGAGCATACTATAGCAACGTACTTGCTTTTATATGCAATCAATTCAATCTATTTCTGGAGGAATTCTCCTCTCTGCTGCCTCTTTGATAGCTCCGAGTGTTGCTGCAAGGCCACCAGAATATGAATTATCTGCAAGAGAGCATTCTGGATGAACTTCGAAGTCCGCTCAGCTAATTGAGATAGACAGACTTGTTGATACAACTCAGAGGGCAATGTCCCAGACTCTTGTTGATGTTGCGCCACTTCCGCGCGACATAGAGATGGCAAGAAGATTTCGCGGTGCGAGATATGAGTTTGCACAAGGGATGCATTTTGTTGTTGGTGCTTCTTCAAGAAGTCCTGTTCGAGTGGGAATTGTTATGGACTTGGATACACCGACTGTACCAGGTGAGACTCCTCTTCAACTCTGAATTGGCATGCGAAAGCCGGGGCAGACTGGAATTTTTCTCCAGAAACAGTTCTAGCCTAGGTAAACTCTCATCTCTCTGAGAGGTCTTGTATTTCTTAAGGAGTTCCCTATACTCCCTCCGATTTTTAGATTCGCACCCTGCAAGTGCTTCATCTTTTATACTATGCGACACATTCAGCAATTTCAACTTCTTACGTTCTACAAGTTTGTCGATATCCCCGAAGAAGAGGCACATCGCCTTGTTCAGGATCAATGGCAATTCACTCACGATATCGGACTCAAGGGCCGAGTATACATTGGAACGGAATGAATCTCTTCAACCGTTACCGGAAATCAGGGGCAACTCTGGGCATATCGAGCATACTTGGAGAGCATCCCATATTTTCGAGATATTCCTGATATTGATTCCAAGGCAAATTCCGTGGCTGGTCACGAGTTTGAAAAAATGACCGTGAAATATCGCGATGAAATTGTAGCTCTCTGAGAAAAAGTGACGGCAGAAGAAGTGGCAAAGTATCGAAAAGAGCTGAGCCCTGAAGAATTTAAGCGTATTATCGACGAAAATAAACTCGATGAGTATCTCATACTCGATATGCGGAATGATTATGAGTATCAGCTTGGACATTTCAAGGGGGCGATTCCTGCCGGAACGGTCAATTTCCGTGAAGTTCCAAAACTTCTGGAACGATATAAAGAAGCAGCACAAAATAAGAAGATTATTTGGTACTGTACGGGTGGAATTCGCTGCGAGAAAGCTGCAGTCATCATGAATAAGGCTGGATTTGAAGATATCTATGCGATAGAAGGGGGAGTGGTGAAGTATACAAATACCTATAATGATGGGAACTGGCTCGGGAATCTCTATACCTTTGATGGACGCGTTTCTACTCAGATAGGGGATGAGTGAACACATACCACCATTGGATCATGTCTATATTCGGGAATTCCTACGGATAATTGTGAGAATTGTCGCTATGCCCCATGTAATGCTCGCCTCATTGCAGACCACAAAGAATTTGTGAAGCATGGTGGGTTTTGCTCTCAGGAGTGTTTTCAAAATGCCCAGAAAGACTGACTTGTAAAGAATGTTGCCTGGGATCCATTTGATTACAAGCTCACCGTTCGTCAGGCAAAGCGTGCTTGAGGAGATACAGAGACGCAACTTATGCAAAGCCTTCAAGAAAATATAACGAAACGGTTTGGAGGGGCCATGTTTAATCACGCGGTAAGCCAGAAAGAATCGGCTATCGTTATGGACTAGTGGTAGTGGTTTCATGGAAAAAGGGGAGCAGATTGCTCCCCTTTTTTCTTTCCTTCCCCCAAGCATCACCGACTTCGAAACTTTACCGGTCGATTGAAAA